>JAUMWZ010000061.1:1210-8706 GCA_030529405.1 Bacteroides sp.
CCTGCAAAGTTTATGTGTGTGTAGTCTTTGTTTGCCATAGAGGGTTTTGACTTGTTTAGCTTAAGCATACTTCCTTCTCCACCCATAGCCTCAAACATATTCCAAAAGGCTATCTTTTCTTCTATTGCTAGCTGTTGCTGACTTTCTACCAGATGATAAACACCTGGCATTGTTACTATTTTCCCTTCAGAACCTTTATAATCTCTATCCGCCACGCTGAGCAACAATATTGCTGCTTTAGGGAAAGCTTGCTTGAGGTTTTTAATGGTCTTCCTCAACCCATTAGCATAGCTTGTGTAGTTAGTACGCTTTTTCTCTACAACGTTAAGACCATATTCAAGGATTATCAAATCATAAGGTCTTACCTTGTTGAACTGTTTTAGCTTCTCAACAGGTATAGTGCTAAGAGAAAGCCCCGTGCTACCTCTTGACGAAAAGTTGTCAAGAACCACACCGCTCTCTCCCTCCATAGTCACTCCATAGAAAGTTGAAGGATTGTCTGAGCTAACACTCCACTTTACAGATGTTATATTATCGCCCTTAACGGTAAGAACTTGAAGTTTGTTTGTTTGTTCTACATCAAACTCTTGCCTGTCGTCTTTGTTTACTGTTGCAATCAAATTGAACTCGGCCTTAGGCGTGAAATAGATTGATGACACTTGGCAAGCATCTAAGAACTTACCGTGTTTTGACTGACCTCTTAACTCAACGTATGCACTAGAAGTCGCCTTGAAATACTTTCCGTCTATTCCTTGGTCTTCCTTGGAAAAACCTTTGTCTTTCTGTTGCAAGAAGCTACTCCAACCATTGAATGAGTGTCTTACAGTGCGTCTAAAGCCGCTAACTGCTGAGGTCATAGACACAAAGCCCACGCCACTACCACCATATTTCTGTTGCAACAACTCTCTCAAGTCTGCACTGAAAATATCTCCTTCAATGAAAGAGTCGCCAAACATTGCCACCCTCACATAGTTCCCCTTCTTCTTACTCCTGTCAAGAGCTTTATAAAAGTAAGCCATACCCTCTTTCTTGCTTTCTGAATAGTCTTCAATACAAGTCTTTCCTTCAGGACATTTAAGCTCTGCCTTCTTAGCCTCTTGCTTTTTCTTCACTTGTGCAACTGGTACACTTTCTTTTGACTCAGACTCCGTTTCGGTAACTCCCGTCTTTACATCGGCTAGTAAATCAACTTTTTTGACTTCAACCCCAAAGACAGTAAAAGTTGGCAGTAAACTAATTACTGCCAACATTACAATTACCATCAATAACAGAATCAAAGATTTATTGATATTGTTATTCATCTTAATAATGTGAGTTTATCTAATTCTTTTTTTAGATACTTTTTTCTATATTCCAAACAAAGGCTCTTAAACCTAATTGCTTCTTTTCTTCATCTATCTTTTTCAATGCTTCCAGAAGTGAATCTACCCTTTCATCTTCTACAACAGAGATTATGGCAGAGCACATTCCTGGCCAAGCATGACTACCTTGATGAGGCTCTCCTGTCTTTGTGCCTCTTCCTTGCACTTGTTCAAAGTAAGTGTATCCTCTGCAACTTAACTTGTTTAGCGCAGACATCACGCTCTCATGATGTGCTTGGTCGTATGTTATTAAAACCGATTTCATCTTATATCTTTTTGTTTTTGAATTCTGCAAAAGTATATTGATAAACTCAATATCTAAAGCTTTTAATCTAACATTTTCATAGCCTTACGTCTTTTTCTTCTTACTCCAACACCAGCAAAGACATAATACAATGTAGGCACTATGAGGAGTGTGAAAAGAGTAGAGATAGTAAGTCCACCAATAACGGCAACGCCCATTGGTCGCCACATCTCAGAACCTTGACCACTACCAACAGCCATAGGTATCATACCCAACACGGTGGTAGCTGTTGTCATAAGCACAGGACGCAAACGACTCTTACCAGACATAATGATAGCTTTTGAGGCAGTAAATCCTCTTTCACGACAAAGAATAATGTAGTCGATAAGCACTATACCATTCTTTACAACAATACCAATAAGCATTATGGCTCCAAGCAAACTCATCACGTTTAGGTTGCTACCAGTAACGAAAAGAGTGAGGAACACACCAAAGAAAGAGAATGGTATTGAGAACATTATTATGAACGGATAAGTTAATGACTCAAACTGAGCAGCCATAACTATGAACACAAGTATTGTTATCAGCACCGCAAGTATTCCCAAATCGGTAAAAGACTCCATTTGGTCTTCATAAGCACCAGATACTTGCACTGTGACGCCTGACGGTATATCCATCTTGTTGATTATAGCTTTTCCGTCTTTTACGACATTACCCAACGGAGCACCAGATACTACTGCTGACACTGTTACTATTCTCTCTCTGTCTTTACGCTCTATTGTTGGTGGAGCAAACCTCTCTACTACAACACCAACATCTTTTACTCTAACAGATTCACCACGATTGTTGTAAAGCAAGATATTCTCAATGTCTTCAACGCTTTGTCTGAACTCACGCGAGTTTCTTACTTTTATGTCATATTCTTCTCCGTCTTCTCTATATTTAGATGCTATTGCTCCATTTATTCTGTTTCTAATAACTGTCCCAGCAGTAGATATATTCAATCCGTGCATAGCCAATTTTTCTCTATCAAAGTCCACTTGATATTCCGGCAAATATTCACTTCGGCTTATATTCACTTCTGATACTCCTCTTACATTCAATAGTTTCTCACGAAGTTGATAAGCCACGCTATCGGTCTCAGCAAAGCTATATCCATAGACTTCAAAGTCAGCACTTGACTGTCCGCCCATACCGCTTTCGGCACCTCCTAGTATAACCTTTACCTTAACAAACTCTGGATATTTGTTTATATCGTTTCTTAGTTTATCACAGAATTCTGCCAATGTTATATCTCTGTATTCAGGGTCTACAAGTCCAATATTTATAGATATGATGTGTGAGCCATTATCTTGCATTGATGCCCAAGTATTGTCAGAGTCAGCCTGCCCCACTGTGTAGCTTGACACTCTTATAATATCTTTATAATCTCTTAGCCATTCTTCCGTCATTTTTGCAGCCAACCCTTTTGCAACCTCCATTCTTGTGCCAACAGGCAATTGCAGTCTAGCTGTCACACGTGAATTATCTTGCGAAGGGAAGAACTCAGAACCAACATTCTTTACTGCAAACATACTAGCAAAGAAGAACACCACACAGAACACAGCGACCAACGCTTTGTGGTGTAATGCCCAATCAAGTGTCTTAACATAAGCTATATCAAGCCACGACAAGAACTTTTCTATCGGCGCAAAGAACTTCTTCATAACTCCTCTATGTCCATTATCTTGCTTCAAAAGCTGAGATGACAACATCGGAGTAAGTGTAAGTGCCGCCAAAGTAGATATTACAAGAATAGCACACATCATCCAACCAAGCTGGCGGAACAATATACCTGTCATTCCTGTAACCAATGTTAGTGGAAAGAACACAGCAATCATTGTAAGCGTAGATGCTATAACCGATATAGAAACCTCGTTTGTTCCGTGAACAGCTGCTTGTCGAGCTGCAGACCCTCTATCTATATGTGTGGTAATATTCTCTAATACCACAATAGCATCGTCTACTACCATACCGATAGCAATAGAAAGGGTTGAAAGCGAGATTATATTTATCGTGTTGCCACTCATTCCAAGATATATGAATGATGCAATAAGCGACAATGGGATAGTTATACATATAATCAAAGTTGCTCTCCATCTTCCGAGGAACAAGAACACTACAAGTACCACGAAAAACAAAGCATACATTACCGTTTCTGTTAAGCTATCTATTGTATTCAAAATATAGTCTGAGGTATCAACAATCATTCCTAGCTCAACATCGCTTGGCAAACTTTTCTGTAGCGAAGGAAGAACCGATTTTACTTTCTTAGATATTTCCACAGAGTTTGCTCCTGCTTGCTTTTGCACGATTATTGTAGCACCTTTCACTCCGTCATTATATGTTTCTTGACTCCTCTCTTGCACATAATCAACAACCGTTGCAACATCTCTCAGATATACGTTTGCTCCGTTGAAAGTACCCACAACAACCCCCTCAAGTTGCTTTGTATCTTTGAACTCTCCTTCTACTCTTAAAGAGAAAGTCTCGTTACCTACGTCAATATTTCCCCCTGGAATATTTCTGTTTTCAGCACCAATAATAGCACTGATATTCTCTATCGACAACCGATATGCCTCAAGTTTGTTCGGGTTGCATAGCACTTGTATCTCTCGTTTAGGCGCACCACTGATTGAAACAGTACCCACCCCTGGCACTCTGGCTAAAGGATTTACAACTTTATCTTCTAGAATTTTATATAGTGCAGATGTGCTTTCTTCTGCTCTCACAGATAGAATCACGATAGGAATCATATCTGTACTAAACTTAAATATCACTGGTCGCTCGACAGACTCAGGTAGTCTGGAGCTTACAAGGTCTAATTTATCGCGCACATCATTAGTTATCACATCTATGTCGTTACCATGCTTAAACTCAAGAGTTATAAGCGACAGGTTTTCTGATGACTTAGATTTGATGTGTTTCAAGTTACTAACAGAATTCAGAGTATTCTCCAATGGGCGCGTAATATTATTTTCTATATCCGACGCACTAGCACCGGGGTAAGACGTAAGCACCATAATCGTGTTGGTGTCTATCTCTGGATACAAGTCTATTGGCAGTCTAACCAAGGAAAAGATACCGAAAATCACCACTGCGACAAAGCATAACGATGTCATTATCGGTCTTTTAACTGCCCCTTCATATAAGCTCATACACGTATTGTTATTTTTCTATTTATATTCTTTTTATTGACAATTTGCCTGCTTTTCAACCTCTAATAGTTCATTGAGCAACACTCTCTACAAAACGACATATACTTTGTTGAAAAGTCAAATAAATACAACTGACTTACAAACTATATATCACTAATAAATAAACTATATATAAATCAAAGATTGACTATCTATGGTTTGCAAAAGCATGCTATACTGCACCTTACGACACAACAAATTAGCACTGCCAAAAGCAAAGCCACACGGCAAACTGCCATACTCATTTTTTACTCCTCAACGGTTACTTCTGCCCCATTAGATAGTTTAGCTTGACCAGCAACAACCACTTGTGAGTTTGGTTCTATACCACCTTTTATCTCATATTCATCATTGATTCTTCGTCCAAGTTCTACCTTATTATACGAAACAACACCGTCTTTATACACATACACATATCTGTCTCCCGAACCAGGTTGCTTAACCACCGCTCTGTCTGATACCATTACACGTTCTGCATCACTTAGCTTTATTAGCACCTTAGCATACATACCCGGCTTAACCCTCATATCTCTGTTGTCCATCTTAACTTCAACCATAAACGTACGAGTATTAGGATTGATAGTAGGATATACAAGGTCTATAACTCCATTAAAGTCTTCGTCGCCGTAAACATCAAACTTAACAGACACTTTCTTACCTTTCTTCATGTATGAGTAAAGAGATTCCGATGCGTTTATCTTTAGCTTTACGGGAGAAATTTGCTCAACCACCAACACAGGCGAAGTAGCACTACACATATCTCCATTATCATAGTTTCTTGCAGTGACTATACCGTTTATAGGACTTACCAAGGAAGTGTTATCAAGCAGATATTTATATGCTGTTTGTTTAACGTCAAGCATCGTCTTAGCATTCTCCCAATCAGACTTCGACAATCCACCAACCCTATACAATTCGTCAATACGTTTGAACTCAACAAGCTGATTATCTAGTTGCAACTTAGCTTGTTTCAGGTTGCTACTATCCATATCTACCAACCTTTGTCCCTTTACAACTCTGTCGCCAACCTCTACATTTATCTTTTCAATTCTTGATGGTGTGGCAGGAAAGATATTATTCTTCACTTCTGCTTCTACCGTAGCTGCATACTCTTGTATCTGTTCTACATTTTTCAATGTAGCTATCTGAAGTTTCACCTTAGGTTTAACCTCCTCGACAGTATTCTTTTCCTCTGCCTTTTTCCCACTACAAGAGGCAAACAAAACCATAGCAGCAGAAATCGCATAAAACGCTAACTTATTCATATCTTATATATTTATATTTTTCAATTACAATTCTTCTTTACCCAAAACTCTCTTTAGCTCAGACGCTGCAACCATATAGTCATAAACCGATTGCGTATATGCCAACTTCACTTGCGTTAATGAAATCTGAGCACTGTTTACTTCAATAAGAGTTCCTTTACCTATTTCGTATCTCTTAGATGCTATATCTAAAGCCTTTTGCGCTTTATCAATATTCTTTCTGTTATTATCTATTTGCTCCAAAGCAGATATCATAGTATTTCTAAAGCTAATAGCCTGCACATTTATTTTGCGCTCAACATCGTCGGCATTATACTGCAATATGGCTCTTTGCAGTTTAGCACTCTTTAGCTTAGTATAGTTGCTTGCCTTGAAAAGTGGGAAGCTCAGATTCAGAGATACAGAAGAACTGTTTGCCCAAGCATAGTCCATCACTCTGAAGTTTGGATTATTTAGCGACTGATATTTATAAGAAAAACCTAAAGAAAGATTAGGCATAAAACCTGTCCGTGCAAGTTTCACACTCTTATCAAGTATTTCTTTGTTGATATTTAACTGCTTTATGTCGCTATTATTAGTAAGGTCAATCCCGTCAGCAAAGACTTCTTTTTTGTCTTCTGTCATATAATCAGTCAAACTGCCTACTGTTTTAATCTTTGTTTCAGCTGGAAGTGACAACAACATATTTAACTGTAGGTTTGAAATCTGCATAGCATTTTCGGCAGAAACCACATTGGGTTTGATTGAATTCATCTGCACTTCGGCAGTCAGCTTATCATATTCGCTAACCAATCCTTGTTCAAACTTCTTGCTCACTAAGTCGAACTGTTCTTTTGCCACTTCATAGCTTTTTTGCAAAACAAGATAGCTTTCTCTGGCAAGCATTAACTGGTAGTACGCTTTCTTTACTTGATTGTACATATCTACTCTTGATGCTCTTGCTTTTTCAACGGTCAGTTGCACGTCAGACTTAGTCATCGACATTGCTTTGTATATAGAAGGAACAAACAAAGGCATATTAAGCGACAGCATACCATTAACTGTGTTGGAGTTGTCTTTACCCATTTTGAACACCATGTCATTAAGTTTCATTTCAGGTGCGATAATAGTATGGTCTAACACTCCTACTACACTGAGTTCCGGCAATAGTTTCTGCCACGCCTCTTTATATTCATTCTCTTTCATTTTGATGCTTTCTTTGCTTGCTTTCAATGTAGAGTTTTCTTTGATAGCAATATCTACTGCTTTTTCTAATGAAAGCTCAACAGCATCAACATTGTCTTGCGATTGCGCAAAAGCACTACTTCCTGCTGCGGCAAAAAGCATAAGAGCTATTGCTTTTGCTTGCACAATCTTACATAAATACCTTTTCATTGTTTCCTTTCTTTTT
>JAUMWZ010000062.1 GCA_030529405.1 Bacteroides sp.
TGTAGTATAGCAGACCAGCGCAACCACAGATTGTCTGTCATCTTGGCAATATTGTCTAGCACCTCAAGCGTATGATAGAAGTTGTCCTTATGCCCTTTACCGTTGCGCACTTCTACGCCTTGCATTGCGCAAAGTTCTGGAAAAATCAGAGGTAAAAGTCCACACCTGTCAAGGTCGATAAAGCCTTTTGAGGGCATAGGCGAAAGAATAATCTTGTTCAATTCGTCTGCAATTCTTTCCTTAGATATTATTTCTATGCGTTCTTTGTTTCTACAGAGTGCCTCGAAAGTATCGTCATCTATATGGAAACCCAACTGTGTTGCAAACCTAATGCAACGCATCATTCTAAGTGGGTCGTCACTAAATGTGATGTCAGGGTCTAATGGTGTGCGAATAATCTTATCACGCAAGTCTTGCATACCATTAAAAGGGTCTACCAGCTCTCCGAAGTTCTGGCTGTTAAGTCGTACAGCCATTGCGTTTATGGTAAAGTCCCTTCTGTTCTGATCGTCTTCTAGGCTTCCGTCTTCAACGATAGGCTTTCGTGAGTCCCTGTTATACGATTCTTTTCTTGCCCCTACAAATTCCACCTCTATTCCTTTGTGTTTTATCTGTGCAGTGCCGAAGTTTTTGAATACAGCCAGATTAGCACCTTTGCCTAATTCCTTTTTAAGTTCCTCGGCAACAGATATTCCACTGCCTACAACCACAACATCTATGTCTTTAGAATCTCTCTGGAGGAATATATCTCTGACATATCCTCCAACGGCATAACATTCTACCTCCAGCCTATCTGCCACCTCAGATATTTTCTTGAATATAGGTTTCTCGAAGTGTTTTCTTAATTCTTCTGATGTAAGTTCTTTTATGTTGTACATTGATTATAGTCATTTTGAATTTGCAAAGTTATAAATTATAGGTAGATATTACTACTTTTGCCCATTGATTAAGTATAACTAAGATATTACGTATAATGAGAAAAGGTTTAATATTGTTTGCTTTTGCTGCGGTTTTGTTGTCGTCTTGCGGAAGCAGTGAAGAGAGAGCGGCTAAGAATTTGCTTTCTGAAGCTCAAGAATGTTATGATAAAGAGAAGTATGATGATAGCATTCTGCTGTTAGACAGCATATCAAGAGCTTATCCGCGCCAGTTTGAGGTGCGCAAAGAGGCTCAAAGATTGAAACTTGAGGTAGAAGAAAATGTTCAACAAAAGCTTATAGAGCAGATAGGCTCACAGATTGATACTCTCAGAAACGAGCTTGACCAACGTAAGAAGGAGTTCAAACTTGAGCTTGACAATAAGTATCAAGTGATAGGCAACTATGTATATCCAACCCAGACACTTGAAGGCAACAGCAATCGTTCATACTTGCGCTTTATGCTTACAGAGAACGGAAAGCTGAGCATGACTTCTGTGTTCAGAGGCGCAAAGGCAATAAATCACTATAAAGTTAAGCTAACAGGCAAGGAGGGAGAAACAGCAGAAACACCCGAAAGCAGAAATATTCATACCACAGACTTGGGCAATCAGAAGGTGGAACAAGCTGATTTTCAGATAAGAGATATAAGTTCTTTTATGACTTTTATTCTTAATAGAGAAACAAAAAATGAAGACCTCAAACTTGAGTTTATTGGAAATTCTACCTACACCACCGTTATGACAAAGGCGGACATAGTGGCAGCAAGCAAGACATACGCTTTACACAAGCTGATGGAAGATATTGAAAATCTTAATGAACAGATATATCAAGCAGAGATGAAGATAAAGTTCATTCGTATGTCTAAAGATAAGAAAGACATAAAGCATGGCGATTTGTGTCCTTGTTGTACTGGAGAGGAACCGCAAGTGGCAGAGTAATAGCTATATAATTGGTCTGCATCAATAGGCAGACACTACACCATGAGCCGTACACCTAAGAACACATATGTTCCTAAGTGTGCGGTTTTTCTTTTTATGTGCAGTTTTATGGGGTTGCAGACTATATACAATCAATAAATAAACTATATACAGTTGATTTCTATTTTATATACCGTTTGCAAGTCAGCTATATACGGTTTGCAAATCGTTTGTTTATTGTGGTTTAGCATAGATTGTTCCCTTTTCTAGATGCGTGAATAGTAAATGAAAAGAAAATGACATTATGTTTGTCAGAGATTGATAATAGCTGGTTTGCTATATGGTTGATTTTGTGTGAGTTCTAGAATGGGTTGGATTGTTTATGTCTATTAAAAAAAAACGAGACAATATATGAACATTCCCTTCAAAATTCATATAGTTATCTCGTCTTTTTAGCAACATATATCAGAGTTAAACCTCAATATGCCACTTTTTGTGTATGTATGTGGCAAAGGAACAAATCTTTATTCTTATATGCAAACTATGGTGCAATTATTTTATTGTTTATTATTGTTTGATAAGTATATTTTGTTTTCGCTTGTTTTTTTTATTGGTTTGATTTGCCAATCATTTGTTTTTCAGTTTCAGTCTTGTCGTGTTGTTTTTGCTTTATACGCCATCTGTTTGTTACTCATATATAGTTTTATACGAAGTCATAGATATATTGTTTTTTGTCTGTTTATTCTCAAAATAGTATCTTTTACATCTAAAATATTGTCTTTTTAGGGTTAATCCTATAAAGGCAGACAAAAAAGTTTTATATTTGCACCCGTTTTGTATGCAGATGTATTTTAATTTACTCTGCCCAATTTACTGCTTTTCTATTCAAAGAGTTTTATTATTTCTTTTTGAATATATGTTGGCAGAAAGTGTAATCAAAAAGTAAACAGATGGGATTGTTACAAGAAAAAATGGCTAAGTTCGATTTGCCACAGCAATTTATGGCAAAAGGAGTTTACCCATACTTTAGAGAAATTGAAGGAAAACAAGGAACAGAAGTCTCAATGGGAGGACATGACGTTCTTATGTTCGGCTCTAATGCCTATACCGGACTTACTGGCGACGAAAGAGTAATAGAAGCAGGAATTCAAGCACTAAGAAAATATGGTTCAGGGTGTGCTGGTTCAAGATTTCTGAATGGAACATTGGACTTGCACGTGAAGCTCGAAAAAGAACTAGCCAAATTCCTAAACAAAGACGGAGCAATATGTTTCTCTACCGGATTTATGGTTAATTCGGGAGTTATACCTTGTTTGGTAGACAGAAACGACTATATCATATGCGATGACAGAGACCACGCATCTATCGTAGACGGAAGAAGACTATCGATAGCAAAGCAGTTGAAGTATAAGCATAACGATATGGAAGACCTGGAAAGACAATTGCAAAAATGTAATCCAGAGTCTGTGAAATTGATTATTGTTGATGGAGTGTTCTCTATGGAGGGCGACTTGGCTAACTTGCCAGAGATAGTACGCCTCAAGCATAAGTATAACGCCACTGTACTTGTTGATGAAGCACACGGAATAGGAGTATTCGGAAAACAAGGTAGGGGTGTGTGCGACCACTTCGGACTTACAGATGAGGTTGATCTCATAATGGGAACATTCAGTAAGTCATTAGCTTCAATCGGAGGATTCATTGCAGCCGATGCAGCTACAATCAACTTTTTACGCCACAAAGCTCGTACTTATATATTCAGTGCATCAAATACTCCTGCTGCAACAGCTGCAGCCTTAGAAGCACTTAATATTATGCAAAAAGAACCAGAAAGAATTGAGGCTTTGTGGGAGATTACTAACTATGCACTTAAGCGTTTTAGAGAAGAAGGATTTGAAATAGGCGATACTCAGTCGCCAATAATACCTCTTTATGTTAGAGATGCAGATAAAACTTTCATTATAACAAAGATGGCATTTGATGAAGGTGTGTTTATCAACCCTGTAATCCCGCCTGCCTGCTCGCCACAAGATACGCTCGTCAGAGTGGCACTTATGGCTACACACACTAAAGAACAAGTAGACACAGCAGTGGCTAAGTTGAAGAAGTGTTTCGTGGCAATGGGAGTTTTGAAATAAAGCAATAAAGACTACGGTCTGAAAGAAATAATAAAAGGCTGACAATTAGCGTATCTCTGCTTGTTGTCAGCCTTTCTTTTTATCTGTTTTCAAAGAGTTTATTATGCGCTTCTATTAGCTCTGTTTTACAGAAGCTCCTACTTGAATGTTAAAACATTGCATCTTTTACCCTTATTTGTTTTGCAATCAGGAATTTAAGCTATATTTTTGTTGTAGCATTGGTTCTCACTTTCAAATCGTTGTTATTTGAAGTGAGATTAAAAGGGAATTGGGTGAAAATCCCAGACAGTCCCGCTGCTGTGAGTTCCTTAATAGAGTTGCAACCAAATTCTCCCTTAGCCACTGGATAAATATTATCTGGGAAGGCTCGTTTGCAATGGAATAAGTCAGAAGACCTGCCTTTGCTTTTCTGTTCATAGCTTTCGAGGAAAAAGCGTTGAATCTAGATGTTGCGAGCCAATGGCTCTACATTCACATTCATCACTCTTACATGAGAAAGTGGGTAAACTGTGAACTCTGCCAAGTTCGTTAGTTTACGAAAAGTAAGTGCTTGATTGAATAAACCCTTTCAAGCACTTCGCTTTTCTTTATTATATTGTTTTCATTATTCATCTCTTCTTGTTCTTTATATTATCCATTATCTTTTTCTCTGTGTTCAGTCATATCCTTTGTTCATTTCATTGCTCTCTCTTTCCTTGTTGTACCATATCCATTTCTTTTATAGTATATGATTGTTTTGTGGTTTATCTATGGTTTGTCAGTTGGTTATATATACTTCTCTTGTTGGCTATATATCATTTGTTACTTGTCAATATTTCTTTTTGTTGCGTCTATTGTGTACTTCATTCTGATATGTAGAGCATATTGGTATTTATATTTCCTAGCTGTAAAGTTGAAAAAATAAGTGTTTGATTTTTGTTTGATGTGATTTTTTCGTATATTTGTTCGTACATACTGACTTTATAATTTCTACTTTTGTAGATATATTAAATGCAAAAAAATAATGCTTATATAACACTTCCTATTTTCTACTTATGTTGGTATGTAAAAGTCTAGACTGTAATAGTAACATGTATCTACGATTACTATGCTGTTTCTACTTCAGTGGGTAGTCACGATGCTGATATACGTAGTGATATGTCTATAATGACTGAATAATTTCTACTTTGGTAGATGCCATTTCAACAGCATTATCATACATGAGTCTGTAATGACAAAATAATTTCTACTTTGGTAGATCCGTTATAGAGGTTACCTCTAACGAGTTACTCTACAATAACAAAATAATTTCTATTTCAGTAGATGTAGATAAATAGTGGAACAGATTAAGAAAGGTATATAACAACAGAAAGTTTTCTGTTTTAGTAGCTTCATGATTATCTGTGCCAGTAGTTAATATTGTCTATACAGGCAATATAGTTTATGGCTTTTAAAATATAAAACTCAAGCAATGTTGCTTCTTATTCATCTATACTTGCTCAAGTATAATATCTTTTATACGTTATAAACTTAGTATTATTATTCTCCCATAAATTATGTTTGTGCTTTATGCGTGTTAATGGAAAAGTGTAGGAGATATGATGCAATCTTATTTATTTGATATTATTCTCTCGACTATATTCTTATTTATTGTATCTATAAATAAAACAATACCCCGATAAGATTAAAATCCTATCGGGGTATTATGTTCTTTTATTCTATCTCAATAATAGATTATCTTACCTTATCTACTATTGCTTTGAACGCTTGTGGGTGGTTCATAGCTAGGTCAGCTAAAACCTTTCTGTTTATTTCAATACCTGCTTTGTGAAGAGAACCCATTAGTTTTGAGTATGACAATCCTTCTAGACGAGCTGCAGCATTGATACGTTGTATCCACAATGCTCTGAAATTTCTTTTCTTGTTCTTACGGTCACGGTATGCGTAAGTTAATCCTTTTTCCCAAGTATTCTTTGCTACCGTCCATACATTCTTTCTTGCTCCAAAATAACCTCTTGTTAGTTTTAGAATCTTTTTTCTTCTTGCTTTCGAAGCAACATGATTTACTGATCTTGGCATAGTTTTGTTAGTTTTTGAATGTTAGCGTCTTTCTCTCGAAAGAACTTTAGGCTAAAATCATTCTGTTAATAATAAGTTTTGTACGCTTTAGTCTTTTAGATACTATTTCATAGCTAAAAGCTCTTTCACTTGGTTTACGTTAGTTACATCTACAGTAGTAGTTGAAACCAAGTTTCTTTTTCTCTTCTTAGACTTTTTAGTCAAAATGTGACTGTGGAAAGCGTGCTTTCTTTTGATTTTACCTGTTCCGGTAAGGGCAAACCTCTTTTTTGAACCGGAGTTAGTCTTCATCTTTGGCATTTTACTTATATATTTAGTTGTTAATTATTGATGGAAGCGTACTATACCTGCACACAACTCATCTTTATTTTATTCTTTGTCTTTTTCCTCAGTAGGCTTACTTGTGTTCTTTTTAGGTGCCTCTTTCTTCTTAGGAGATAATTGAATGATCATTCTCTTACCTTCAAGAACTGGTAGTTGGTCTACTTTTGCATACTCTTCCAAGTCGTTTGCAAACCTAAGTAGTAGTACTTCCCCTTGTTCTTTGAATAATATTGAGCGGCCTTTAAAGAATACATAGGCTTTTACTTTATCGCCATCTTCAAGGAAACCCTTAGCGTGTTTAAGTTTGAAGTTATAGTCATGGTCGTCTGTTTGTGGTCCAAATCTGATTTCTTTGACATTAACTTTCACTTGTTTTGCCTTTTGTTCCTTTTGTCTTTTCTTTAGTTGATAAATAAACTTAGAATAGTCTATAATCTTACAAACAGGTGGTTGCGCGTTAGGTGATATTTCTACAAGGTCCATCTCTGCTTCTTCTGCCATCTTTAGTGCTTGGAATATAGGGTAAACCTTAGGTTCTATCTCATCACCTACTATGCGTACTTCTTTAGCACGAATTTGTTCGTTAATTCTGTACTGATCTTTTAAAGTGTCATTCTTCATTAAAATAACTGTCTCCTGTTTATTGTTTTGTTTGACTTATCTAATTGTTTATTAAACGGCTACAAAGTTACCATTTATTTATCATACTGTTTATTTCTTCAGTAAGTTTTTTTGCAAAATCTTCATAATTCATACTTCCTTGGTCTCCTGAGCCTTGTTTTCTCACAGAAACTTCTCTGTTTTCGGCTTCTTTTTCGCCAACCACAAGCAGATAAGGTATTCTTTTTAACTCGTTATCTCTGATTTTGCGTCCAATTTTTTCATTTCTATCGTCCACAACTGCTCTGATATCGTTTGTTTTCAAATACATTCTCACTTGCTCTGCGTATTCATTGAATTTCTCGCTAATAGGAAGTATAACTACTTGCTCTGGAGTTAGCCATAGAGGGAACTTGCCTGCTGTATGTTCTATCAATACTGCGACAAATCTCTCCATAGAGCCAAAAGGTGCACGGTGTATCATCACTGGTCTGTGCTTTTGGTTGTCTGCTCCTGTATATTCAAGATCAAATCTTTCAGGAAGGTTATAGTCCACTTGGATAGTACCCAACTGCCATCTTCTTCCTATTGCATCTTTCACCATAAAGTCAAGTTTTGGACCGTAAAAGGCTGCTTCTCCGTATTCAATCTTAGCTGTTAGTCCCTTTTCTTTACATGCATCGATGATTGCTTGTTCTGCTTTATCCCAGTTTTCGTTACTACCTATGTATTTCTCTCTGTTTACCTTATCTCTCAAAGATATTTGGGCTTCAACGTTAGAGAACTCCATTGAGTTGAACACAATAGATATAATGTCCATAACCTTTAAGAACTCGTCTTTCACTTGGTCTGGAGTACAGAAGATGTGTGCATCGTCTTGAGTGAAACTTCGTACTCGTGTAAGTCCGTGAAGCTCGCCACTTTGCTCGTAACGGCAAACTGTTCCAAATTCTGCAAGTCTAAGAGGTAGCTCCTTGTATGAACGCGGAAAGTTTTTGAAAATCTCACAGTGGTGAGGACAGTTCATTGGTTTTAGGAAGTACTCTTCTCCTTCTTCCGGCGTTTGTATAGGTTGGAATGAGTCTTTACCATACTTAGCATAGTGACCAGAAGTGATATATAGCAACTTGTTACCTATCGGTGGAGTCATCACTTCTTGATAGTCATATCTTGCTTGTATACGTCTTAAAAACTCTTGCAGTCTTAATCTCAAAGCGGTACCCTTTGGCAACCACATTGGTAATCCTTTACCTACTGTTTCAGAGAACATAAACAGTTGCATTTCTTTACCTATCTTTCTGTGATCTCTCTTCTTAGCCTCCTCAAGCACAACAAGATACTCGTCTAGCAACTTCTTTTTTGGGAAAGTTATACCATATATTCTGGTCATCATCTTTCTGTCTTCTTGTCCTCTCCAATATGCTCCTGCCACAGACATCAGCTTAACCGCCTTGATAGGTGCAGTTGTCATAAGGTGTGGCCCTCTACACAAGTCCGTGAAACCACCTTGAGTGTATAGTGTGATAGTACCATCTTCAAGTTCCGATATAAGTTCGCACTTATATTCGTCTTTCTTGTCTTCAAACATTTTCAAAGCGTCTGCCTTGCTTATATCTCTTCTTACGACACTTTCTTTCTTGCTGATTATCTCTGTCATCTTCTTTTCTATTGCAGGCAAATCGCTTTCTTTGATGACTGCATCTCCTGGGTCTACATC
>JAUMWZ010000063.1 GCA_030529405.1 Bacteroides sp.
GGGAGCATATATTATATCTCTTGTTTTTCAGCTGTATATCCCTTTCGAAAAGGTTTATTAGATATGGGTGTTCCTTAATGTAGTTTCTCTCTTTGAAGTAGTATGACTAGTGTGAGAGGCATAGTAAATATTTGTGGTTTCGTTCTTTCTCTTTTTGGAATGTTATATATGTTTCATGATATAAGAAAAGATTGTTTGGGGGCATATATTATATCTCTTGTTTTTCAATTTTATATTTCTTCTGAAAACGTGTATTAGATATAGGTGCCTCTTAATGTAGTTTCTTTCTTTGAAATAGTATGACTTGTGTGAGAGATGTAATAAATATTTGTGGTTTCATTCTTTCTCTTTTTGATTGTTATGTATGGTTTTTGTGAGAGGTGTAATAAAAAGAAATGTAATTGTTTTGTACTCTCTCTTATTCCAATATCCTTCGTGTTAGAGGGTAAAGGTGTTTGAGGGTAAGATTGTGCTACAAATCCTTAGAAAATTATACTTTTCAAGTCGTGGGTAGATTCGCCTTTTCTTAGAATCTGTATTGACTTTCTATTATAATTCTTGTTTTGTGTTACATATAAAAAGGCAGTGGAAAGATATATTATATGTTTTTCCACTGCCTTTTGTTTATTGTGTACTCTTGATTTGATATTATACTCCTTTGTTATCCCTGCTATTTTGGGGTGGTAATAATCAACTCCTCAATATCTCTATTTGGGTTATATTCTTCATTATCTTCAACTCTTACTTTCTCTTGATTCTCTATGTCGTAGTAGTATATTATAAATCTATTTTCATCGTAGTAGTTTATTCTTTCATCATATCTATCGTATTCCAGCGATACATAGTCTTCCACGATGTCTTCTCCTTCAAACTCCACCTCCTCTGTATAGTCTGAATAGTCATCTCCATATCCTGTATATATTTTTTCTCCGTAGCAATCGTAGATGTGCGATAATTCTCCACATGAGTCGTAATAGCATACTATGTCTTCGTCTTCATCAAAAGAGAATCTGTCATAGTCTAGCTTATTTATGCTTGGATATCTTTCAGATAGTTCTGCATAGTCAATCTTTTCGTTATCTATAAAGCTGTCGCTATCGGCTGTTGAATTTTCCTCCTTTGCTTTCTTCTCTGCTTCTGCCAATTTCAATCTGTGTTTATACAATAAATAAAGTAGTCCTCTTACCAATGCTGTTGTTAAGAATGGCAATACTATCATTACTATCCAAGAAGTCAGGCTCTTTGGTCTTGAATATACTAGCGATTCGAAGTATACTATCATAGATACAGTTATGAATAAAATTCTTATTGTTCTATAACTGTCGTGTGCGAAAAATTCATTGTATGTTCCCCACGCAAAGAAATGTGTGAAAAGGTCTAGTAGTTCCATTTGTTTTCTGGCTCTCAATCTTTATGGTTTGTCAAAAGTAAAGCTTATCTGTGAAAAAAAGACAGCACTTTATTTAGTTAAGATGGTTTATGTCTTTGCTTATGTAGCAATAAACTTTATATATAATATCCTTATGCTGAATAAACAAGCGGTATGTGATATATTTCTTAACTGTATATGACTAAGAAATCAACTATATATGTCTGACTTCTAAACCATATATTACTGACAAATTAACTGTATATAGTTTGCAAGTCGCTTGTATCTAGTTACCGACCTGTGTTTATTCTCTCTGCCTCGTCAATCCACATTTTATATGACGCATCACTTGGCATTTTCCAGTCTGCTCTTGGAGAAAGCGACACTGGTGTAACCTTTGGCCCGTCTGGCATACAAGAGCGTTTGAACTGCTGTGTGAAGAATCTTTTCAAGAACACAACAAGCCAGTGTTTTATTTCTTCATTTGTGAACTCACCCTTGAAAGCATTATTTGCTAGCAAGAATATTTTGCTTGGCGATGCACCAAATACGGTAAAGTGATAAATGAAAAAGTCGTGCAAGATGTATGGTCCTACAATATCCTCTGTTAGCTGTGTTGTTTTGCCGTCGTTTGTTACCGGCATCAGCTCTGGTGTTATTGGTGTTGCTGCTATGTCTGCCAACACTTCTCTGACGATATTGTTTTCGTAGTTTTCAGATAAGTGCTTTATTAGTTGTTTGACAAGAGTTTTTGGCACACTGCCATTTATGGAATACATCGAGATGAGGTCTCCTGCATAGGTTGCCCAACCAAGTGCTAGTTCTGACAAATCGCCTGTTCCCAGCACGATAGCGTTTTCTTTGTTTGCAATATCCATCAGTATTTGTGTGCGTTCTCTTGCCTGCACATTTTCGTAGGTGTTGTTGTGTGTGTCAGGGTTGTGTCCTATATCTTCAAAGTGTTGCAGACATGCTTTCTTTATATCTATTTCTCTGCTGTCCACCCCTAGTTGATTCATCAGCTTTATGGCGTTGTCGTACGTTCTGTTTGTTGTTCCAAAGCCCGGCATTGTTATGGCTATTATGTTTTTTCTGTCTATGTTTAGCTTGTCCATTGTTCTGCAAACCACCATCAAGGCAAGAGTAGAATCAAGTCCGCCAGATATTCCTATCGCCACTTTGTTGATATTTATCTTCTTTAGTCTTGTGTATAAGGCTGTTGATTGTAGTTCTAGCACCTCTTCACAGTCTGCATACATGTTTTCTTTTGATGGTATGAAAGGAGTAGGGTTTACTTTTCTTATTAGTTCTGTATGCTGTTCGTTCTCTTGTGATGTTATCTCTATGACTGTAACTTCTTCATTCTGTATTAGTTCTTGATTGTGTGCAAAGGTTGTGTTTTGTCTTCTTGCACCTCTTATTCTGCCTAAGTCCACATCTGCAATGACTATCTGTTCGTCCGTAGCGAAGTGTTTTGTGGCTACCAATAGTTCTCCACACTCATACACATAGCCTGCACTGACAAATACGCTGTCGGTTGTTGATTCGCTGATTGAGCATGACGAGAACACATAGGCAGATATTGTTCTTGCCGATTGTTGCGTTAGCAGAGTTCTCAAGAATCTGTTTTTATAAAGGTTTTCGTTATCGGCAGACATATTGAATATTATCTCTGCACCGTGTAGGCATAGTTGAGAACTAGGTGGAATAGGTGCCCACACGTCCTCGCATATCTCTACTCCAAACGTTGTGTGTGGAGTGGCAAAAAGCAGTCGGTTGCCTATGCTGACCCTCTGTTTGCAGTATGTGATTGTTTTTTCTCTTAGCTTTTGCGCCTCGGCAAACCATCTTTTTTCGTAAAACTCCTTATAGTTTGGCAAGAATGTTTTTGTTGCAATACCCATAACCTTTCCTTTGTGAATGACCACTGCTGCATTCATTAGCTTTCCGTTGGCTTCCACTGGCGCACCTATTATCGATATTATGTCTAAATGTTCTGTTTGTTCAGCCACATGCAGGATAGAGTTTTCTGCCTCTCTTATCAGTGTGGTCTGTGCAAAAAGGTCTCCACAGGTATATCCTGTTATGCTCAGTTCGGGAAATATGATGATTTTAGCCTTCTCTTCGTAGGCTTTGTTTATGTTGTCTATTATTCTTTCTGCATTGTAATGGCAGTTTCCCACCTGCACATGTGGCACTGCTGTTCCTACTCTTATAAATTCTTTAGTCATAATGTTTTCTGTTTCTATGAAGACTAACTACAGTTGAGTTTTAGTTTATATATAAATTAAAAGTCAGCTATATATAAATCAGAACTAGACTATATATAAATAACTTCCTGCAAAAGTATAGATTGTTTAGTCACTGTAAAGTTTTATTGGTTAAATGTTGTTTAGTAGGTGTCAGTTTGATAGCTTTTTAGTCTTTCAAAGGCTTTCTCTGCCTTTTGTTGTTATATTTTGATAGTTTTCGTTAGTGCTTGTTAGGGTTGCATTTCTTGTAGTGTTTATTTGCCTTTATAACACTATTTTACATACCTTTGTGACTTGTTTTTTAATAGTATAACCTGATGATGAAAACTAGATATTTACCGATACTTTCTTTTGCCTTCATTCTTGTACTGTTATATGCTTGTGGTCCCGACGAGGTTGTGCATAATAAACCAAAGAATATCAAAGGTGTGCGCAACTATAAGAAGGAGTTTAACGACTTGAATGACGCTCAGCTAGCAGTGGCTAAACGTATAGGCATATCTCCACTAAAGAGTAGGGAAGATGTGTGTAAGATAGAGAGTAAGTTGGATAAACTTGAAAGCAATGACCTTTATACTGTAGATAACTTGACACACTCTGTGCCTTTTCTTGTGCCTAAAGCTCGTAAGTTGCTAGAGGTTATAAGCCAAAATTTTGAAGACTCGTTGAGCATGAAGGGGCTTAATAAGGCTAAACCTATCATCACATCAGTGCTTAGAACTAAAGAAGACATAAAGAAGTTGCGAAGAACTAACATAAACTCTACCGAAAATTCTGCACATCTTTATGCAACCACGTTCGACATCACTTATAAGAGGTATGACAAGGTGGAACGTGGCAAAGGGAAGATATATAAACCAGCTAATGACGACCACTTGAAGAAGGTTATGTCAGAGGTGCTCAGAGATTTGAGAAACTTGAAAAAATGCTTTGTAAAGTACGAAGTAAAGCAAGGCTGTTTTCACATAACAGCCAGATAACAAAGAAACTAATAACATCTGATGATAGAAAAAATAATCGTTTTAGAAGAGGTAGACCTTGTTATGTTCTATGGGGTAAACAACAAGAACATACAGTTGATAAAGGACTTGTTTCCTAAGATTAGAATTGTGGCTCGTGGAAACGTCATAAAGGCAATAGGAGATGAGGAGGAAATATGTGCTTTTGATGAAAGCATACAGAAGATAGAGAACTATTGTGCCAAGTACAATAGCCTTGAAGAGGAAGTAATCATTGATATAATTAAGGGACAAGCACCACAGAAAAAGCATGCAAATGATGTTATTGTGTTCAATACATCAGGTAGACCAATAGTTCCACGAAGCGATAATCAGAAGAAACTTGTTGATGCTTTCAACAAGAACGATATGATTTTTGCTGTTGGTCCTGCTGGTTCTGGTAAGACTTTCGTTGCAATAGCACTTGCTGTAAGGGCTTTGAAGAATAAAGAGATTAAGAAGATTATTCTTTCTCGTCCCGCTGTTGAGGCTGGAGAGAAGTTGGGTTTCTTGCCAGGAGATATGAAAGACAAGATAGACCCATATTTGCAACCACTTTATGACGCTTTGCAAGACATGATACCTGCTGCAAAATTGAAGGAATATATGGAGCTTAATGTGATACAGATTGCTCCGTTGGCGTTTATGCGTGGTAGAACACTGAACGATGCTGTTGTTATTCTTGACGAAGCGCAAAACACAACTACGCATCAGATAAAGATGTTCCTCACTCGTATGGGTATGAACACCAAGATGATTATTACTGGCGACTCCACACAGATTGACCTTCCAACAAGTCAGACGTCTGGACTTGTGCAGGCAATGAAGATACTCAAAGGGGTAAAGGGTATATCGTTCATCGAACTGAATAAGAAAGATATAGTTCGCCATAAGTTGGTTACGAGGATAGTTGAGGCGTACGACAAGTTTGATAAGAAGAAAGAAGCGGCAAAGTAAACTAGTTGGTGCAATACCTCAATCAGCTTGTACTTCCGCACTCTCTTGTTTGAGATTGGTGGGTAAGCAGTAGATGACTATATACGATAAACTGTGATGTTGCAAAGTGTATATACTCTATAGGTCAGTGATATATAATTTGAAAGTGAACTGTATATAGTTTGTTCCTAGTTTATATATAGTTCGTGTATTGGGTTAGTATATAGCGAGATAGTTATCATATACTTCATCTGTCAGATGATATAAAAATAGGCGTTGATATTCAACGCCTATTTTTGTGTTTATGATAAAAGAGTCTTGTTTGTCTATATCTTCTTGAAGCCATTTATGTCATATTTATGTCTGTTTTAATATGACTTTTGAGCCTTAGCAACCAACAACTTCAAGCAAGCCTAAATCTGTCCTGCCGATTTTATTTCTAAGTATTTGTTTATAACATTAACAGACAACTGTTCGGGAGAAGATATTATTGCTGCAATATTGTTCTGACGCAGAGTAGATATTACTTTCTGTTTGTCTGACATATACTTCTCTGCAATCACTTTGCTATACATAAGGCTTTCTTTGTTAGCCTTGCTCTTTATGAGTTCATCTATTTCGTCGTCTTTGAAGATTATCACTAACACCTTGTGCATCTTTGCAATCTGTTTGAGGAACTTTATCTGACGTGCCATTGTTTCTACACTCGCAAAGTCAGTGTATATCACCAGCAGACTTCTTTTGTTTATCTTTCTCTTGACGTATATATACAGCTCCTCGTAATCGCTATCTGTAAAGGTTGCTTTTTCATTATACAGTGCTTGCGAAATGGCTTGCACTTGCGCCTCACCCCTATTTGGCAATAGTGTTGTTTCTACTGTTGTGCCGAGTGTGATAAGTCCTGCTTTGTCGTCTTTCTTAGTCGCTATGTATGACAGTGCAAGCGCAGAGTTGATGGCATAGTCTAGCATTGTCATTCTTCTAAAAGAGTGTTGCATAGTTCTGCCTTTATCTATCACGCAATACACTTGTTGCGAACGCTCGTCTTGATATACATTCGTCATCAGCTTACTCATTCGTGCGCTCGCTTTCCAGTTTATATGTCTGTATTCATCGCCTTTGACGTACTCTTTTATCTGCTCAAATTCCGTCTTGTTTGCTATTCGTCTTACCTTCTTTATTCCATACTGTGTGTGGTTGTTCTTTATTGTCAGCAGTTCATATTGTTTTAGCTTTATAAACGAAGGATATACCTTTGTGCTGTATTCGGTGTTTATGCTGTATCTTCTTTGTATAAAGCCTATGAGTGTTCCCGCAAAGATTCTAGTCTTGCCAAAAGGGTATTCTCCCCTCTGTGTAGGACGAAGTTTGTATGTAATAACCTTTGTGCGCTTTGGCTTTATTCTTGCTTTGAAGTTAATGTGCCTTGCTTGAAAGATGATTGGTATTTCGTCTATAACCTCAAGATGTATGATGTGGGGATATGTGTTGTCTATATGTATTGCAATCTGATTATCGTCTCCGTTAGAAAGTCTTTCAGGGCAGACTCTGTATGCAGATATTCCGCTTCGACTATATAGAGCAATCCACTCCACTGCAGATAGTGTTGCCATGAGTGCTAAGCATACCGATGCCACCAACATAAAAGAAGGGAAGAAGTATGCAACTATATATAGTGTCGCAACAGCAAGTAATGATATATAAAATCTATTGGTGAGAAACAAAACCCTTCTGTTTTAGTTGTTCGTTTGTTTATTGTATTTCTCTGGAATGTGTACCCTCTCGATAAGTCTTGTCGTTACTTTTTCCGGAGTATATCCTTCCATTTCTGCCTCAGCAGTTATTGTTATTCTGTGCTTTATTATGTACGGAGCCACGTGCTTAATATCCTCTGGAGTCACAAAGTCTCTTCCCTGTATCAAAGCATAGGCTTTCGACACCTTGAGTATAGCTACTGTTGCTCTTGTTGATGCACCGAGATAAACGTTTTTGCTGTTTCTTGTTTGCTGAATGATGTTTACTATGTATTCAATCAATGAATCATCAACATACACATCGTTAGCAAGTTGCCTCATGTTTATTATTTCTTCTGGAGTAAGAATAGGAGATATATGCTCCAAAGTGTTTATCATTTGGTTGGCATTATATCTCTTTAGTATCTCTAACTCTTCTTTTGCTTGCGGATAGTCCATGTTTATCTTCATCACAAAGCGGTCAAGTTGAGCCTCTGGCAATCTATATGTTCCCTCTTGTTCTATTGGGTTTTGTGTGGCAAGTATAGTGTATAGTCTTTCCATTGGATATGTGTTGCCATCAACAGTAACTTGTCTTTCTTCCATAGCCTCTAATAGTGCAGCTTGAGTTTTAGCTGGTGCACGGTTTATTTCGTCAGCAAGCACTATGTTGGCAAACACTGGTCCACGATGAAAGCTAAACTCTTGCTCTTTCATGTTGTATACAGTTGTTCCCACCACATCGCTTGGCATAAGGTCTGGCGTAAACTGAATTCTGTTGAAACTTGCATCAATCAGCTTTGCAATCAACTTTGTTGTCAAAGTTTTTGCTACTCCCGGCATACCTTCAATAAGTATATGTCCGTTGGCAAGTATAGCTGTTAGAATCATCTCTATATTGTCTTCTTGTCCAACAACTGTTTTAGCTATTTCTTGTTTCAGCTGACTTATCTTGTCAGAGAAAGCTTGTATTCTCTCTTCTTCTATGTTGCTTGTTTGTGAAATGCTCATCTTATTTTGTCTATTATGTTATTCATTATTTTGATATATTCCTTTGCCTGTCTTTTGCTTTCTATTGGCTTCTTTTTCTCTACTATTTGTCTTATCTCCTGAAGTCTTCTTGATATAGTTTCAAACTCTATACCGCTGACTCCTGAAATATATATAAAGTTTTCCTTGTCTGTATTTACTTCGCGAATGTCTATCTGTTCGTTTCTGATAAGGTGCTCCACCAGCAGATTGTATTTTAGCCTTACAATGTCATACTGATT
>JAUMWZ010000064.1 GCA_030529405.1 Bacteroides sp.
CCCACTGAACGGGCTTTCATACGTAGGTTTACGTCCTTAGTTACAAGTATTGTTTTTTCTCCTTTATTTTCTGCAGCAACATGTTCGGTGGTACCAAGAATTAGGTGGTCTGGCTTGTTGAAACTAAACACTTTGCTTACTTGCGGAGCTTTTACCGTCTTTGTGAAGATGAACAGTTTGCCTCGTCCTGCACCTAGACTTGCACCGCTTGTAAACAGTTTGTCGTCGGTAATGCTATCGAGGTGTCGAACAAACTCTCTTGCATTGTAGTTTATCTGTTCATTACCTTTCTTGAATTTGTCAAGCTCTTCTAAAACAACGATAGGGATATAGATGTCATTATCTTGAAAGTGTTTCAAACAGTTACCGTCATGCAGAATGACATTCGTATCTAACACGAAATTTTTCTTAGCTCCCATAGTATTTACAGATTTAATGTTGATATTTGCATACTAAAACAGAATTCAACAGGTGTGTATACCTCTGTTTTCTGATTTATATATAGTTTACTTATTGGCTATATACGGTTTAGAAGTCAGTTATATATAGTTGAAAACCAAACCGTATACAGTTCGCATATAAAGTTATACCATTGGATAGAAAAAAACAAATTATTATATTCCTTTTTGCAGTATGAACGAATATCAAAACACTCTGGATTATCTATACAACTGTGTGCCTATGTTTCAAAAAGATGGAGCAAAGGCTTACAAGCCAAATATGAACAACACCATAGAGCTAGATAATTTGTTTGGAAACCCACATAGAAACTTCCGCACAATACACATAGGTGGCACGAACGGTAAAGGTTCTTGCTCGCACACAATAGCTGCTGTGTTGCAGAGTGCAGGATACAAGGTGGGACTGTTCACTTCGCCACACTTGGTGGATTTCAGAGAACGAATACGTGTTAATGGAGAGATGGCAAGCAAAGAGTTTGTTGTGGAGTTTGTAAGGGAATATAAATCTGTTTTTGAAAGACTTAGTCCTTCTTTCTTTGAGCTGACTACTGCTATGGCTTTCAAGTATTTTGCAGAACAAAAGGTAGATATTGCCGTGGTAGAAGTAGGCATGGGTGGACGCATAGACTGTACTAACATTATAAGTCCGGAGGTAAGTGTCATCACAAACATAGGCTTAGACCACACTCAGTTTTTAGGAGATACGCTGGAAAAGATAGCTTCAGAAAAGGCTGGAATAATAAAAAGTAATGTTCCAGTAGTTATAGGCAGAGCCGAAGGAGGAGTAAGGAAAGTATTTGAGGCAAAGGCTGTTGAGATGAACACAGAGGTTACTTTTGCACAAGAACAAACACCTGATGAGTGCGAAGTGATAAGAGCGAATAACGAAAGTCAAGTGGGTAGCAAGTTCATCATAAGAAATAATAGATTTACAGAGGGTATAGCTATGGAGCTGTCGGGCGATTATCAAGCGGAGAATGCACGTACCATTATGGCAACATTGAGAATATTGGAAAGCAAAGGATATACCATCAGCAACGAAGCATATATCAAAGGATTTGCAAATGTATGTGCCTTAACTGGATTTATGGGTAGATGGCAGAAACTGTCGGATAAGCCTTTAACCTACTGTGATACTGGACACAACAAAGACGGAATAACATTTGTCTGCCAACAGCTAGAGAGAATAAAGAAAGACAAAGGTGGCAGACTGCACATAGTATTTGGAATGGTGAACGACAAAGACATAAACAGCGTATTGGCTATTATGCCTAAAGATGCAATATATTATTTCACAAGAGCAAGCGTAAACAGAGCTTTGAATGAAAATGAGCTTGCCACACTTGCAGGCAAATATGGATTGCAAGGGAAAGCATATACAGATGTGGCAACCGCCATTAAGGAGGCACAAAAAAACTGCCTCTCAGAAGATTTCATCTTCATAGGAGGCAGTAGCTTTATTGTTGCAGACTTGTTAGCGAACCGCGATACACTCGATTTCCACTAAAGCACCCTTTGGAAGTTCTTTAACAGCGAAAGCCGAGCGAGCAGGGAAGTCTCCAGAGAAGTAAGTAGCATAAACAGAGTTCATACCAGCAAACAAACTCATATCTTGCAAGAACACTGTTGTCTTAACTACATTATCCATTGTAAGTCCAGCCTCTGCAAGTATGTTCTTCATGTTCTCTAATGACTGACGTGCTTGTTCTTCAACAGTTGCAGGCATATCGCCAGTTGCAGGATTGATAGGTAACTGTCCAGAAACAAACACCATTCCGTTTGCCTCAATAGCTTGACTATATGGGCCTATTGCACCCGGAGCCTTACTGCTACAAATAACTTTTTTCATTTTACTGTATTATTTTATTAGTTAAACATTTCAATCGTTACAGCAGATAAAGGACTTGCATTTCAAAGTAGACAGACTTCTATTTTCCCTTGATTTATAAGAGCTTATACAAAGATATTAGCCTATCAAACGCACCGCCCTATTCCACCTGTAGGCAAATTTACATCATTCTTTTTTTATACGTGCTTTTCTGACTGTGTTTGTGATATATTTTTTCAAACCAAAGACAACATATAAGTGATGAAAAGCCATTAAGATATGAAGGAAACAAATGTAGCTTAATAAACAAATACATTTACACCTCATTATAACATGAAATAGAGTTCAATTATAAACTGTATATGCTGTGTTTTATAGCTGTATATAGCCAACTTATAAACTGTATACAGTTAGCATGGCAGATGTATACAGTTTAGAAACCGACCGTATATTATCTAAAAATCAAGTAAATACAACTTGAAACAAAAATAATAATATCACACATATAGGAACAAAAAAAATCTGCAATGCGAAATAATCACATTGCAGATTTTATATGGATAGCTGTTACCTTATTTCTTGCAATATTTCTCGATGAGTGAGTCTGTGTTGGCATCACCCAATGCTTTAGCTTTGTGGAAATTTTCGCAGGCCTTTTTCATATCCTTCTTTTGTACGTAGCAAAGTCCTATTAAGCGGAAACCCTCTCCATATTTAGGGTCTTTCTCAACAATCTTTGTAAGAATAGAAAGTGCATCATCATATCTGCCTATCTTCAAGTTTACAACAGCCAATTCAACCTTATATAAGGTCTCATTTGGCGACATTTCTATTGCTTTTGATATATCTTCTATCGCACGTTGATAATATTTTGCCTTCACAAGAGCCTGCTCACGGGTGTAATAGAATAAGTCTGAAACTTTGCCATTCATAGCATTGAAAAATGTATCATAGTCCTTTACCGCCTGTCTTGGCTTGTTCATCTTCATCAAGTGTACTGCTCTTGTCCAGTAGAACTCTGCATCTTTCTGCAAAACAGGTGTAGTACAGCGAGCAATACAACTATCTAACAGAGCTAAAATCTCCTCATCTGGTTTTCCTAGTTGTGAAGAAATATTAGCCTCAATAAGCAGAGTTTCTGGCATAACCTCTGACGAACTGTTTATAGCTTTATAGATATCTAAAGCCTCGTTATACTTCTTTTCGTAGATAAATATATCTGCTTTCTTTCTTCTGTAAAAAGTATTGTCGTTTATTTTGATAGCCTCATCAATGTATTTTATAGCGTTATCAAGAGAAAAAGCAGGGTGTTTTTCTTCTATATTCTGAGAGTTGTAGAAGATGATAATATCTGCCACAGACGACAACACAAGGTCTTTCTTCTTTGCATACTGAATAGCCTTGTTCAAGTCTGACTCTATTTGAGCTACTAGGTTAGGTTCGCTAGCAACCTTAGCAACGTTTCTGTTTGCACGACGCAAATATCCATCACTGCTCTCAGGGTATTTGTTTATAAATCGATTAACCATTTCTTCGTTTGAAACTTCATCAAGTAAAGACGAAGCCATCATCATATAGACAGTAGCCTCATCTTCATTATCGGGCAAAGCCTTCTTTATTTTGATTTTGTTTAATGATTGGTCGTTGAGAGAAAGAGGTTGAATTCTGAGTGAATTAGCAAAGTTTACGTCCACAGCATAGCTTGTTTCTGCCGTTTGGTTAGTAGATTTTTGAGATAAAGCAATAACTTCTCCGTTCTTATTCATTACCGGACAACTTACCATCTTTTCTGTTACTGATGCGCCAAGTGTGTAGTATCTGTATCCTTTTTCAATTGTTGTTGTGTCTGTTACAACTGTGCTTAGGCACTGAGCACTCTTTTGCGTTGAGTATGGCAATATATATGCATTGTCATCTTTAACTGCTTTCTGTGAACTGATTTTTAAGAATGGTTGCTTTTTTCCTTTAGTGTCTATCTGCAACTTAACTATATCGTAAATCTCATTTGCCCCTAGTATCATCTCAACTTCAAGTTCCTTGCCTTCGGCAGTAAACACAACCGCTTTGTTGGCATCTTTAAGCACAGAGTAGTCTGTTAATGCTACTCCAGTTTCTGATATAAAGAATCCGTTGCTTGTACCTTTAATCTTCCCGTCAGCATCGTATGACATGATTGAGAACACTGAACGCTTTGCTTTTTCAACCCACTTAGGCGTTTGGGCAAGCGTATTCAGTGTAAACACAAACAATATTGAAATTAAAACTAATCTCTTCATAGTCTATATTTATTTTATATTGATTCTACTTTTAAGTGCTTCATAGATTAGAACGCCCGCAGCTACAGACACATTCAAAGAGCTGATATTCCCTAGGATAGGTATCTTTACCCACTCGTCACAAAGAGCAAGGTTATCGTAAGATATTCCCACATCTTCCGATCCCATTATTAAGCATATCGGTCCAGAATATTGTCCTTCAGTGTAAGAATAATCTCCTTTTTCTGTTGCAGCAATAATTCTAAAGCCAGAGTCTTTCAAATATTGAATGGTAGAGCGAAGATTGTTTTCACGGCAAACAGGTATTGTGTACAGCGCACCTGCCGATGTTT
The DNA here is from genome assembly GCA_030529405.1 of Bacteroides sp. GTDB lineage: Bacteria > Bacteroidota > Bacteroidia > Bacteroidales > Bacteroidaceae > JAUMWZ01. The sequence goes on from JAUMWZ010000064.1 coordinate 4,898, forward strand.
TTATCGCATCTGCATTAACGCTTACACTTCCACGAGCTGGAATTATTATGCCATCTATGCCCGCACACTCGCAAGTTCGTGCTATTGCTCCGAAGTTTCTAACGTCAGTCAATCCGTCAAGCATAACGAAGAAAGGGTTCTTGCCTTCTTCAAACAGAAACGGAACAAGCTGTTCTGTTTTCTGATATGTTATAGGCGATATGTAAGCTATTACGCCTTGGTGGTTCTTTGTAGTTATCTTATTCAGTTTTTCAACAGGCACTCTCTGCACGGGAACAAGTGTTTCCTTCAAAGCAGAAAACAGTTCTTTCGACAACTCACTTTGTATATCTTTCTTTACAAGCACTTTGTCTATCTCTTTTCCAGCTTCTATGGCTTCAATAACTGCACGCACACCAAACACTAACTGTACATCTGACGATGTATTACGTTGTCTTTGTCTTCCGTCTGTATGTCTTTTGTAGTAATTCATTCTTTATCTGTTTTCTACTTTTATGTGTATTCTTATTTTCTTCCTTCTTTAAGCAGTTCTTCTGCGTTCTTCATTGCCGCCTCAGTCATAGTTGAGCCACTTAGCATATAAGCTATTTCCGTTGCACGCTCTTCTTCCTCAAGTCGTCTGATATGGCTATTTGTTTCCACATCATTATCTCTCTTATACACCTTGTAATGACTGTTACCCTTTGCAGCAATCTGTGGCAAGTGTGTGATGCTTATCACTTGTCTGTTTCCCTTACCCATTTCTTTCATCACATCAGCCATTCTGTCGGCAATATCTCCAGATACTCCAGTATCTATTTCATCAAATATTATGGTAGGGAGCTTCGTTTCTGCCGCAATCATTGACTTGATTGTGAGCATAACACGTGCTATTTCTCCTCCAGAGGCTACTGTGCTTATGCTCTGCAAAGAAGAGTTTTTGTTTGCAGAAAACATAAAAGAGATGCTATCTGTACCATCTGGCGTGGGTTCTTTCTTTTCTGTGAACTCAACCTTAAATCGTACGTTAGGCATACCAAGAAGTGACAATCTCTTAGGCAATTCTTTCTCTAATTCAAATGATATATTCTTTCGTTCTAAAGTAAGTTTACTTGACTTCTCAAGTAAGCATTGTTTAGTTTCAAATGATATACGGTTTAGCTCACGTATATATTCATCATTATTTTCTATATTATTTAGCTTCTCGCTTAACGACTTATATATTTCTATAAGTTCATTAACCGTATCGACCTTATGTTTCTTTTGAAGTGAGTATATCAAGTCTAATCTTTCGTTCAAAATTTGAAGTCTTTCCGGATTAGATTCTATGCTTTCTGCTCTGTTTGACACTTCTTTTGATATGTCTTTCAGCTCTATATATGCCGATTCCATACGTTCTATTAGTTCGCCAACTTCTGAATATACACCAGAAATATTCTTCAGTGCTGACATACCTTCTTTTATTGAGCTTAGTATTCCTCCATTGTCAGAATAGAAAACGCCATCGGCAGCATACAAAGCAGTCTTTATCTCCTCCGAGTTGCTCAATAGTTCAACTTCTTTTTCCAATTCTTCCTGCTCATCTTCTTCTAATTTGGCTTCAGAAAGTTGTTCAACTTGAAAACGGATATAGTCTTCTTCCGCTCTATCTCTTTCTAGTTCCTCCTTAGCCTTTCTTAGTTTGCTCTCTGCCTCTCTCCAATTTTGGTGTGCAGTCTTATATTCAGCCAGCAAACCTTGATTGTGTGAGATAATATCTAATACCTCTATTTGGAAGTTTTCTTTACTGATTAGTAAGTTTTGGTGTTGAGAATGAATGTCTATCAACCTTTCCCCTACCAATTTTAGGTCTGACAACGAAACCGGACTATCATTTATGAAAGCCCTACTCTTACCTGATGAGTGTACTTCTCTACGTATTATGCACTCTCTCTCATAGTCAATTCCTATCTCATCAAATAAGTGCTTTAGGTCATATCCTTCTACATCGAATGTAGCCTCTATAACACATTTAGATGCGTCCTTACGTATTGACTTAGCATCTGACCTTTGTCCTAACAAAAGACCAATAGCACCAAGAATTATTGACTTACCAGCTCCTGTTTCGCCTGTTATTACGGAGAAACCAGATGAGAAAGAAATCTCTACCTCGTCTATTAGCGCATAGTTTTGAATATATAATGTTTGTAACACTAATGAGTATATATTTACTGCAAATAGCTATCAACTACCTGCCCATTTGTTCAACAATTCTATCTACAATATCGTTTGCCACCTCGCTTTTTGGTTTAAGTTCGTAGTCAGTTCTTCTCTGTCTGTCTATGATACTTATTTTGTTTGTGTCGCACTTAAAGCCTGCTCCCTTGTCGTTTAATGAGTTTAGAACTATAAAGTCAAGATTTTTGCGAGCCAATTTGTCTTTAGCATTCGCCTCCTCATTGTTTGTTTCTAAGGCAAAACCTACTAACATCTGACCGTCTTTCTTTACAGTTCCCAACGAGGCAGCTATGTCTTTTGTTGCAATAAGTTCTATGCTTAGGTTGCTTTTCTTCTCTCTTTTCATCTTGACATCGCTCTTTTTTAGCGGAGTGTAGTCAGCCACTGCAGCACAAAGAACGGCAACGTCAGTATCAGCAAAATATTGATGAGCAGAGTTATACATATCTTCTGCACTCTCAACGTTTATTCTTTGTATGTTAGGGTGGTTTACTTCTAAACTTACAGGACCTGAAATTAGAGTTACACTCGCCCCTCTTTTGGCGCATTCTTCTGCTATTGCATATCCCATTTTACCTGAAGAGTGATTTCCTATAAAGCGAACTGGGTCTATTTTCTCATATGTTGGCCCCGCCGTTATCATCACTTTCTTTCCTGCAAGTTGTTGTTCTTTAGCAAAGTGTTGTTCAATGATTTCTATTATACGTTCTGGCTCCTCCATTCTTCCTTTACCCACCAAGTGACTTGCTAATTCTCCGAAAGTTGGCTCTATGATGCTGTTGCCATAACTGCGAAGTGTTTCAATGTTTTGTTTAGTGGATTGATGCAGGAACATATCTAAGTCCATTGCTGGAGCTATATATACTGGTGCTTTAGCAGAAAGATAGGTAGTGATAAGCATATTGTCTGCTATTCCGTGAGCCATCTTTCCGAGAGTGGCAGCAGTAGCAGGAGCAATAAGCATCAAGTCTGCCCACAAGCCCAAATCTACGTGACTATTCCAAGTGCCATCTTTTTGTCCGAAAAACTCACTGATAACGGGTTTGCTGGTAAGTGCAGACAACGTTATCGGTGTTATAAACTCTTTTCCGGCAGGAGTGATAACCACTTGCACTTCCGCACCCTTCTTTATAAGCCCTCTAATAATGTGACAAGCCTTATATGCAGCAATGCTACCAGTTATACCAAGTACTATCTTCTTTCCTTTAAGCATATCTTATTTTTATGTTATATACAAATTAAAAACAAACTATATACAGTTTGAAACAAGGCTATATACAGT
>JAUMWZ010000065.1 GCA_030529405.1 Bacteroides sp.
CTCGCTTGCTATAATATATCTGAAAGACATTATAAAGAACGGTAGCAATAAAGCGCACATACAGCGTATGTTGGCAAACTTTGAAATAGAGGCGGACAAAGACCTTTCTCTCTCAAAGACTCTTACAAAGTTGGGGCCAATATTAGGACTTATGGGAACGCTTATACCTATGGGACCCGCTCTTGCAGGGTTGGCTAGTGGCGATATAGCCTCAATGGCTTACAATATGCAGATTGCTTTTGCTACAACTGTTGTAGGACTTGTGGCTGGAGCAATAGGTTTCATCACTCAACAGACAAAACAACGTTGGTATCTGCAAGATATGACAAACCTTGAGTTTGTAGCCGAGTTGTTAAGAGAAAGACATGAACATAAAGGCGAATAATTATGAGAAGAAACATACTTAAACGTGAAGAAGACTCTGACCCTATAAGCGTTGTGTCCAATCTGTTCGACATTGCCATGGTATTTGCTGTTGCGCTGATGGTGGCATTGGTTAGCAGATACAACATGACTGAGGTGTTTTCGCAAGAAGACTATACTATGGTGAAAAATCCAGGTAAAGAAAATATGGAGATAATAACCAAAGAGGGGCAGAAGATAAACAGATATACACCGTCAGAGAGTAAGAGCGACGACAAGAACAAACGAGGAAAGAAAGTCGGAGTAGCTTATGAATTGGAGAATGGTGAGATTATCTACATTCCAGAGTAATTATACGTTAGACTGAAAATACTATTTTCAAGGTGGGAGAATGTTTACATAACATCTTCCACCTCCTTTTTTATCTACCACAGGCTGTCTGCCTCAGAAAAGTTTTCTATTTCGTTCTACTTTAGAAAGCATTCTACCCCCTTTTGCAAACCATATATAAAACAAAAGCAAACCATATATAGTTTGAAAGTTGATTATATATAATCTAAACCTAAACCCTATATAGTTTGCCTTTTAGCTCACTGCCGTCTGTCTGTTCGGCATATAGCCTTATGTGCTTGTGTGTATATATCTTATGTGTGTTATCTCCTCTGTATCAGTACAGTGGCGTATGCTGTTATTCCTTCTTCTCTACCAACAAAACCCATTTTCTCCGATGTTGTTGCTTTTATAGAAACATCATCAACGTCAATACCCATTATCTTTGCCATCACTTCTTGCATCATCGGAATGTGTGGTTTCATCTTTGGCTGTTCGGCACATATCGTTGCGTCTATGTTTCCTATTTCGTAGCCTTTCTCTCTGATAATCTCCACTGTTCTTTTAAGAAGAATTTTGCTGTCGATGTTTTTATACTCTCCTGCATTGTCAGGGAAGTGATAGCCTATATCCCTCATATTTGCTGCTCCAAGAAGTGCATCACAGATTGCGTGTATCAACACATCTGCATCAGAGTGTCCTAATAGTCCTTTCTCGTGCTCAAGCTTTATACCCCCAAGCCACAACTCTCTGCCCTCTTTTAGTTGATGCATATCATATCCAAAGCCTACTCTTATCTTCATTTTTCTATTTTATATGTAGTTCTAATAACTTCCTATCTCCTGCAAATCCCGTAAAACTCTTGTCTATTTCAGCCTTTGCCTGTCCATTAGACGGTGTACCTATGAAAATCAAATCTCCTATTTTCAGTGTGCAATACTTGCTTACATACTCTATAATCTCCTCTACACTGTTTCTTAGGTATTCAGAGTCTACTTCTGTTTTCTCCCCACTTGACGACTTCATGGTCATCACAACGTGTCCCATTCTTTCTTCCTCGTCAAGGCAGATGAACTCTCCCACTGCCGCAGAGCTGTCGAAATTTCTCCCTATATGACTATCCATTCCGTCAGCTTTCAGCTTATCCACCACGTCTTTTGCAGTTAGCTCAAACCCTATTGTAACACCGTCGTAATATCTGTGAGCAAACCTTTTAGCAATGTTCTTGCCCAGTCTGCACACTCTCACTACTATGTGTGGCGACACGATGAGATGGTTTGTGAAGTCAGGTATAAAGAATGGTTTGTTACCTTTAAGTAGAGCCGAGTCCGGTTTAAGAACAATCTGTATGTTGTTTCTTGTTCCCTCGTCTGTAAACTTATCTTTGTTGTAGTTGTTGTCTACTACTATGATTTTCATTTGTTTCTTTCGTTAAAGTTCAGTCTGTTAAACATTAGCGCAAGATGTGCATATAGCGAAGTGTTTTGTATTACAATGTTTTCTGGCACAATAATCTTATACGGCGTAAAGTTCCATATTGCCTTTATTCCGCCCTCAATCATTCTGTCGCTCATTTTCTGTGCAATGTTTATCGGCACAGTCAATATTCCTATGTTCACACCATATTCCTTTACTTTTTCTTTGAATACGTCTGTGTGGAAGATAGGCACTTCTCCAATCTTGCTACCAACAATGTTAGGGTTCACATCAAATGCAGCCACTATTTCAAGTCCGAAGTGTTGCAACCCTTTATCGCTTAACAACGCAGCTCCCAAACTACCAGCTCCAAACAGAAACGCCTTATGCATCTTGTTAAATCCAAGAAAGTCTTCCAATACGGTTATCAGTTTCTCTATCTCATATCCCACCTTAGTGCGTCCAGAGATATTGACATACGACAAGTCTTTTGCTATCTGAGATGCATTTTCGTTTATCTCGTTAGCAATCTTAGTAGAAGACACGTACTGTTCGCCTCTATCTTTCATCATTTTTACCACTGCCAAGTACCAAGGCAGTCTTCTCAGAGCGGGTTCTGGTATTCTGTCTGTGTTGTTATTGTTCTGATTCATCTATAATATGCTATTTTTGCACCGTGCAAATTTAAGCCATTTTCAGAATAAAGATAGTCTATAAAGAAATAATTCTTTAATACCTTGCCTTAACTTTATGCTGTTTTTGCTAAGAAAAGGCTTTTTTTACGTGCGCAAATAAACAGAGAATAAGCAACGAATAACTATTACAGATATGAAAAATAACGATTGGAAAGACAGACTTAATGTAGTGTTTTCTACAAATCCGGACTATAACTACGACTATGATGAGCAGGAAGAGCAAGAAACACTTCCTAAGAATCAACAAAAACTGCGTGTGTCGTTAGACAGAAAGAGCAGGGGAGGCAAGACAGTTACTCTTATTGAGGGTTTTGTGGGGGCTGATTCCGACATAAAAGAGTTAGGAAAATTGCTGAAAACAAAGTGTGGTGTTGGAGGTAGTGTTAAAGACGGTGAGATTATTGTCCAAGGAGATTTCAAGCAAAAGATAGTAGATTTGCTTATAAAAGAAGGATATACTGCCACAAAGCCTAAGGGTTGATTTTCAGAGCTGTTATTACCCGTTTTTCAAACTGTATATAGTCTGCCTGACAGCTGTATATAGTTTGCAAACTGACTATATATGGTTTGCGAGTCAGCTGTATATGGTTTACTTTCGTGGTGTGACTACATAAAAAAACAGTTAGACAAGGTTTACCCCTTCGTCTAACTGTTTTTGCTTTTGCTTTATGTTGTCTTTCGTGTCTGTTTACATTCTGTTTGGCACCTCAATGCCCAACAATGCCATTGCAAGACGTATGATTTTGCCCACGTTTGCAGATAGTGCAACTCTGAATTGCTTAACGTCTGCATTCTCTTCACGAAGAATGCTAAAGTCGTGATAGAACTGATTGTATTCTTTCACAAGCTCGTATGTGTAGTTAGCAATAACAGATGGGTTGTAGTCTTCACCTGCTTGTTTCACAACTTCTGCAAACTCTGCAAGCATCTGTATAAGTCCTTCTTCTTTGTCGCTTAACGCAATGTTTGTAGGTAGTGCCTTAGGCAGTTGCACGCCCTCTTCTGCCGCTCTGCGAAGAACAGACTGAATACGTGCGTATGTATATTGAATGAAAGGACCCGTATTACCATTAAAGTCGATAGACTCCTTAGGGTTAAACGTCATGTTCTTACGAGCATCTACCTTTAAGATGAAATATTTCAAGGCACCTAAGCCTACTATGCGAGAAATATCTTCTATCTCTGCTTCCGAAAGTCCATCAAGTTTTCCCAATTCTTGCGATGTTTCTCTAGCTGTGCTAATCATTTCTTCCATCAAGTCATCAGCATCGACAACCGTACCCTCTCTTGATTTCATCTTACCTTCAGGCAATTCAACCATACCGTATGAAAAGTGAACAAGGTCTTTGCCCCATTCAAATCCCAATTTGTCTAATAGTATAGACAGAACTTGAAAATGGTAGTTTTGCTCATTACCTACAACGTATATCATTTTGTTTATCGGGTAGTCGTCAAAGCGTAGTTTTGCAGTACCTATATCTTGTGTCATATAGACAGAAGTTCCGTCTGTTCTTAGCAACAACTTATGGTCTAATCCCTCTGCTGTAAGGTCTGCCCACACCGAATTGTCGTCTTTTTTGTAGAACACTCCTTTATTAAGTCCTTCAAGAACCTTGTCTCTTCCGACGATGTATGTGTCTGATTCGTAGTAAATCTTATCAAACCCTACACCCATTTTCTTATATGTTTCGTCAAAACCGTCATACACCCATTGGTTCATCATAGTCCAAAGGTTGCGCACTTCTTCATCTCCTGCTTCCCACTTAACGAGCATCTCTCTTGCCTCTTTCATCAGTGTTGATGCCTCTTCAGCTTCTTCTTTGCTCATTCCCTTGTTCATCAACTCTTGTAGCTCTGCTTTATAGTGCTTGTCAAAAGCCACATAGTAGTCGCCCACTAGATGGTCGCCCTTCTTACCGCTTGTTTCTGGAGTTTCGCCATTGCCATATTTCTTCCACGCAAGCATTGATTTACAGATGTGAATACCTCTGTCGTTTACTATATTGGTCTTAACCACCTTGTTGCCGTTAGCAGCCATGACGTTTGCCAAAGCATTGCCAAGAAGATTGTTGCGTACGTGTCCGAGGTGGAGAGGCTTGTTTGTGTTTGGCGATGAATATTCTATCATTACCAACGGAGATTTTTCTGTCACTGGCGCAATACCATATTGCTCTTGTGCGTTAATGTCGTTGAGCAACTCTATCCACACTTTGCTCGATATTGTTAAGTTTAAGAACCCCTTTATAGTGTTGAATGCTTCTACTGCATCGTTATTTTCTTTCAGATATGCACCTATTTCGTTTGCTGTTTGTTCAGGCGATTTTCGTGAAATCTTTACAAACGGAAAGACAACAAGAGTTATGTGTCCTTCAAACTCTTTTTTTGTCTTTTGCAATTGCACTAAACTCTGCTCAATGTCTGTACCATATAGAGATTTAACTCCATTTACTACCGATTCAATAAGTCTTTCTTCTAAATTCATATCATTCTATTATTTCTAGCTTGCAAAACTACATTAAAAACTCGTATAACTTTGATTTGTTTACACAAAATAGCAGATTTGAAGGTTAGTTTTCACACCTATTTGCAGAATGAAATACGCTTTTGAAGTGATATTATTATTACTTTTGTGCCTAATAAACATAAATGAGGGTATGTTCATTATATAGTAACATATTCCTCTTTGTTTTTGGCAAACCAAACTGTATATGGCTGACTTTTCAACTGTATACGGTTTGCACGGAGGTTATATACGGTTTAGATATAGACTGTATATGGTTTGTAAACGCACGGAAAATTGATTAGAAACAAGGCAAACATGGTGTTTGCACAATAAATATTTACAGAAGATGATAAATGCAATACCAAGTATAACGAAGAACCTACTAATTATAAACATATTGATGTTTTTTGCTACCGTTGTGGCAGAGAGATATGGCGTTGTGCTTGAAAACTATTTGGCTCTGCACTACTTTGGTGCGGACAATTTTATGCCTCATCAGCTATTGACATATATGTTTATGCACGGCGGATTCAGCCATTTGTTCTTCAATATGTTTGCACTCTTTATGTTTGGCTCAGTAGTGGAACGCACATGGGGCGAAAGAAAATTCCTGTTGTATTACCTCGTTTGTGGTGTTGGTGCAGGATTGGTGCAAGAAGTATCGCAGTATGTTGAGTTTTCGGCAGTGCTTTCTAACTATAAACTTGTAGATATAGGCGAGGGTATAAGAGTTACTGTTGGCGAGTTTCTTAACCTTAGAAAAACTGTCGGTGCTTCTGGTGCTGTGTATGGTATATTGCTTGCCTTTGGTGTGTTATATCCTAATGAGAGGTTGTTTATATTCCCTATACCTGTGCCTATAAGAGCAAAGTTTTTGATTATAGGATATATTGTACTTGAGCTATATTTGGCTATTGCCAACAGACCAAACGATGTGGTGGCACACTTTGCACACTTAGGAGGTATGTTGTTCGGGTTTATTCTCATAATGTATTGGAGAAATAAGCGAAATAGAAATGTCAGGGGTTTTAGATAATATCATTTCAAAATATAAGTCAGGCGATATGGCGGTCAGATTAGTGTTCGCTATCGTCTTGATGTTTGTCGTTTATAGTGTGCCGTCAGCACTGTTGATGTTGTTCAACATATCTATGGCGGACTACATAATGGTTGCTTTGCCTGCAGACGTAACACTTGCTTTGGCTCGTCCGTGGACATTCATCACGTATATGTTCTTCCACTATGGGCTGATACATATTATCTTGAATGCGCTCTGTCTATATGTGTTTGGCGGTTGGTTTTTAAGTCAGTTTTCGGCTAAACATCTTAGAGGGCTGTTTATAGTAGGCGGTTTCGTTGGAGGATTAACATATCTGTTGGCTTATAACATCTTTCCTTTTTTCAGCGAAGTAAAATCTACTTCCTATTTGGTTGGTGCTTCGGCTTCGGTAATGGCTGTTTTGGTGGCAATAACCTATCGTATTCCCGATATGAGGCTTAGCTTTATGCTGTTGGGAACATTGCGTTTGAAGTATTTCACGTTGGTTTTTGTACTGATAGATTTGCTTTATGTCACTTCTAATAATGGAGGTGGACACATAGCACATATAGGTGGTGCATTGACGGGCTTACTTTTCGTTGCACTTCTTGACAGAGGGTTTGACATAACTAAACCGTTTAACTGGACAATAGATATGGTTGTCAGTTTGTTTAGCTTTAAGTGGGCAAAGAGAAAGCCTAAGATGAGGGTAGAATTCAATACAAACCACAAGCGAGAAGACGACTACAAATTCAATAAAGAAAAGAAAGACAACTTTGAAGAGATAGGACTTATACTCGATAAACTAAAGGCTAGGGGGTATGACAGTCTTAGCAAAGAAGAAAAGAAGAAATTGTTTGATGCAAGCAGAAAGTAAAAATAAAAAGAAAGCTAAGTTTAGCGTAACCAAAGTGCCTAAGATAATTTTGGCGTCTGTAAACTTGTTTTTCTTGCTGGGAATGTTGCTCTCGGCATACAGCCCTTATTTCTCTCCTTGCAAGTTCGCTAACATTTCGTTGTTGGGTTTGGCTTTTCCTGCTTTTGTGGTAATAAACATCGTCTTTTTTATAGTCTTTGTTTTGCTGGAAAAGAGAATGCTCCTTGTGTCTGGACTGTTCTTTATTGTCTGCCTAAACCCTATACTCACGTATTTTCCTGTAAACTTCAAGTCTGACGTCAAAGAAGATGGAAGTATTAAGGTGCTTTCATACAATGTGATGAGCTTTAACTTTACGGAGAAAAAGAAAGGAAAGAATGAGGTCTTAGAGTATATAGCAAACAGCCAGTCAGACATTGTTTGCCTTCAAGAATATGATGAACACACAAATAATAAATTCATAACCAAGAAGGACATTCTATCTCGTTTGAAAGATTATAGATATCACAACATACTCAATAAAGTGAACGAAACAGGCACTGGCTTAGCTTGTTTTTCTAAATACCCTATAATAAGTGCCAAGCGAGTGAAGTATAAAAGCAAGCACAACGCATCTATGATGTATGAGATAAAAGTAGGCAATGATACTCTTCTTGTAATAAATAATCACCTTGAGTCTAACAGACTTAACGAGAAAGATAAAGATGATTACGAACAGATTGTAACTAACAGAAATACTGGCGAAACAAAGACTAAGGTGCTAAATATTGCAGGAAAACTAAAAAGAGCAAGCCTTATACGCTCAAAACAAGTGGACGAAGTGAACAAAATCATTGCTAAGAATGCTCATAGAAAGGTTATTGTCTGCGGCGATTTCAACGACACTCCCATTTCGTATACTCACAAACAGCTCACAAAACATCTTAAAGACGCATTTGTAGAAACAGGTTTTGGCGCGTCACCCTCTTTCTACAAAAAGATGATTTATGTAAGAATAGACAATATTCTATTAAGCAAAAGCATCACTCCGATATATTGCAAGGTGGACAACTCTATATCAGCCTCTGACCACTATCCTATATGGTGCAGAATAAAGCTATAAGCTAGCTCTGTGAACTATATACAGTTTGAAAATTGACTATATA
>JAUMWZ010000066.1:0-6159 GCA_030529405.1 Bacteroides sp.
AAGTTGGTTGTATATGAATTGGAAAAGAACAATATATGAACTAAAAACAGAAAGGAAATGATTATGAACAAAAGAATATTATTTAGCATCATGATGATGCTTGTAGCAGCTGTTTCGTTTGCACAATCGGGTGCAATAATGAAGTTAGACAAGAACACACATGACTTTGGAGATTTCTCAGAAGATAGTCCGAAAGTGACTTGTGAATTTACTTTCACAAACACCGGAGATGCTCCTTTGGTTATATTCCAAGCAGTAACTTCTTGTGGTTGCACTGTACCTCAGTACCCGACAGAACCTATCTTGCCGGGAAAGAAAGGCACAATAAAAGTAGTGTATGATGGAACAGGAAAACTACCAGGTAAGTTTAAGAAGTCAATCACACTAAGAACAAACTCTAAACCAGAAATGGTTAGATTGTTCATAACAGGAAATATGGAAATGAGTGCTAAGAAAGCACAGAGTTAGCAAGTAGAAGTTGCAACAGATGTTCATTAAGGCGTTGCTTCACTGAGGATATATCAATAGTTTGATTTAGTTCCTTACTCAGTGAAGTGACGCCTTTGTCTATGAAACCACAAGGGTTTATATGCCTAAAGTATGAAAGGTCAGTATTCACATTAAACGCCAATCCGTGCATAGTGACATATCGGCTACACTTCACACCAATGGCACATATCTTTCTAGCTCTACTTGTTTTTGGCTCAATCCATACACCAGTTGCACCTTCAAGGCGTTCAGTTTCCACACCATAGTCCTTACAAGTGCGAATCACAGCTTCTTCCAACAAATCGACATACTCCCTTACTCCAAGATTGAAGTCTTGAAGGTTGATAATAGGGTAGCATACTATTTGCCCTGGCCCGTGATATGTTATGTCTCCACCTCTATCAATATGGAAAAGCGATGCGTTAATGGTTTTCAAGTAGTCTTCTGTTATCAAGAAATTGCTGTCTTTACCACTCTTTCCTAAAGTATATACATTCGGGTGCTCACATATATATACTTTATTTTTATACTCTCTATTGTTTAGTTTTGAATTGATAATAGTTTGGAAAGCGTCTTCTTGACGTTTCCAAGCCTCTGAATATTCAATGGTTCCCCAGTCTATTATTTCTATTTTCATTGTGCTTATCTTTTTGTTAGAGATACCTTTACGTTTAGTTTAAGGTAATACTTACCGTTTTCTCTTTCTAAGAAGCCATATTTGTCTTTTTCTAGACTACCTTTGTCTAATCTAGTATTGTTTATGAGAAAGTTTTCAAACATATTTCTCTTTGAGGAATGATAGCAAACAACTTCGCCATTACTATTAAGCAGTAACATTCCCTTTATCTCTGACTCTGTGCCATTATAAATCTTTGCTGCACGCATGCCCAAAGCTAAAGCAAGCAAGAATTGTTTAACCTTGTGTTCATAATAAAGATGCTTAGTGATAAGCTCTTCTTTTATCTTTAGTGGGTTTACTTCTTCCATAATCTTAGTCAGTTCTCCAATCTTTCTAACTCCGTCAAAATGCATAGTCTTTACCATTTCAGACAAAAGTCTTGGAAAGTGCAAGTCAATCATCATTAGGTTTGAACGGAAAACCTTATCAGCCACATCGTTATATTTCAATACTCCGCCAAGTCGTTCTATATACATCATTCTTTCTGCAACCTCATTCTCGCCCTCAGGTGTAGCATTTATCTTGCTGACAGTGGGCGTTGCAAACTTCACTCCACTTTGTTCAAACTTCAAATTAGCTGCTCTTCCGCCATTGAGCAAAGACGTAAGAGAGCCAACACGTGAACGAATAATAAACCCAGAATACTCATTCTCATCGCCAACCAACGATATATGCAGGTCTGTTTTATCGTTTGTCTTTGCCTCAAGGTTATATATCGACATTGCATCTAGTAGTTTCTCTATCTCGTCATCTACTATAATACAGTCCTCGTTTCCTGCTTTTATTAGTGCGAATAGTGCTTGTGTGATTTCTTTTATGCGCTTTCTCTCTATGGTGATATTAGTTTCTTCTCCGGTTATTTCTATATTATCGCCAACTACTCTATATGTTCTCTCTCCATTATGTTCTTGTCTTTTAACGGCAGATATATTTGCATACTTTTCAGAGTTATTGCCTTTTTCATCTCCGTAATATATTCTTCCGTCAGACAATATCTTTAGCAGGGTGTAAACCTCTATTAGTTCGTTCTTATTAGCTTCAAATGCCATATCTTTATTGTTATTATTCCGTGTCGTTATTGATTATTGATAGTGTTTCCACCTTCAATAATTTGTTTTCTACTTGTTCTTTGAGACTATCTCTGACGCTTATTTTCATGTAGCAATCCATATCATACGTTTGTGTGACTATATCTACATCTTCGTCTTTAATAACCTTCATCACTCCGTTGAGAAATGGATATTCAAAGGTCATTTCTATTTCGCTTTTTACTATTCTGTCTATTATTGTTGCGTTTCTTATAGCTTCTGCTGCTACCTCTCTATATGCTACAATCAACCCACTTGTGCCGAGTTTTATCCCTCCAAAATATCTGATTACAACAATTAGAATGTCTGACAATTCGTTAGAGTTTATCTGTCCGAGTATAGGCTTACCTGCTGTGCCAGATGGCTCTCCATTATCGTTTGCTCTGAAATCTTTTCTGTCTTTGCCAAGCATATATGCATAGCAAATATGCCTTGCATCGTAATATTCTTTCTGCAGTCTTTCAAGATGTTGTTTTATCTCATATTGGTTTTCAACAGGTATTGCAAAGGAGATAAACTTACTACGCTTTTCCGTATATATAGCTTCAGACACTTCGGCAATGGTTTTGTAAACATCTATAATCTCTCCGTTCATATTGCAAAAATAGTAGTTTTATTATGGATAACAGTAAGTAGCATACTAATAATACAGTCAATATTGTAGATGACAACAAACAATGGTAAGAAGTGGGGGAGATACTCTTTATTTTAAGAGTAATAGGTAGATGAATTTTGAATGATATACAACTGACTTTTCAACTATATATGGTTTGCAAGTCAGCAATATATAGTTTAGAAGTAAAGTATATATAGTTTATAAATAGAGTGTGGTTACTCAGAGTGAAGAGCTTACAACAACCTATAATACAAACATATATCTACACTTTAATAAAGTAAACAATAATCTTGTCAGAACACTACGGTAGGGTGTAAAAGCAAGGCTGCCAACAAAACATAGGGTATTTTGCGGCAGCCTCTGATTAAAACAAATTGCAAGAAAAACCTTAATCAAGTTTATGTATTATAAGCCCTGAACGCAACTTAGGTTCAAACCACGTTGTCTTCGGTGGCATAATATTACCAGTGTCAGCAATGTCCATCAACTGTTTCATTGAAACTGGATAAAGAGCCAAAGCCATTTTCATTTCTCCTGAATCTACACGCTTTTTAAGTTCACCCAATCCTCTTATACCTCCAACAAAGTCTATTCTCTTGTCAGAACGTAGGTCTTTTATTCCTAAAATCTCGTCAAGGATTAAGTTAGAAGATATTGTAACGTCAAGAACTCCAATAGGGTCGTTGTCGTCATAAGTACCTTCTTTGGCTGTCAGACTATACCATTTCTTATTCAAATACATTGAGAAGTTGTGTAGTTTGTTAGGTCTGTATTCCTCAGTACCTTTTTCTTCAACAGTGAAGTGTTTCTTTAATCTTTCCAAGAACTCTTCTTCTGAGAGTCCGTTTAAGTCTTTCACAACTCTATTGTAATCTATAATTGTAAGCTGATTATCAGGGAAACAAACCGCCATAAAGTAGTTATATTCTTCATCGCCTCTATGATTTGGATTGTTTCTAGCCTTTTCTGCTCCCACAAGTGCAGCTGCTGCAGAGCGATGATGACCATCGGCAATATATAAAGCAGGCATTTTAGCAAACTCTGCTGTTATTGCTTTGATGTCTTGTTCATCATCAATTACCCAGAAAGAGTGACCAAATCCGTCTAAAGGTGCTATGAAATCATAAACAGGAGTCTTGTCAGTATACTTCTTAGTTATCTTTTCTAATAAAGCATTTTCAGGGTAAGCAAAGAACACAGGCTCTATGTTAGCATTGTTTATTCTAACGTGCTTCATTCTGTCTTCTTCTTTATCTCTTCTTGTTAGCTCGTGTTTCTTGATTACACCGTTCATGTAATCAGGGACATATGCACCTACAACAAGACCGTATTGAGTCTTACCGTTCATTGTTTGTGCATATATATAGTAGTTTTCCTTTTCATCTTGCACAAGCCAACCGTTCTTTTGGAAAAGATTGAAGTTGTCTACTGCTTTTTGATATACACGTTCGTCGTGTTCGTCAGTACCAACAGGGAAGTCTATTTCAGGCTTAATTATGTGGTATAGTGACATTTCATTGCCAGCAGCTTCTTCTCTTGCTTCTTGCGAGTTTAGCACGTCGTAAGGACGAGATGCTACCTTTTCTACAAGATTTTGAGGAGGACGTATGCCTTTGAAAGGTTTAATTGTAGCCATAGTTATGGTGTTTTATTTCAGCGACAAAACATAAACTGCATAGTGCTGATATACACTATGTTTCTAAGTGATATATCATTTAGAAGTAAAGTATACACAGTCAATAAACAAACTGTATACAGTTACCAAGTCAGTTATATATCGTTGCCGAGTTTGTTATATCTTATTAGTTCACTCTGAATGTTTCGTTACCTTCTTTCAAGAAGCCAACTATCTGCTTAGCTGCGGCTATACCAGCGTTAATATTAGCTTCTGCTGTTTGCGCACCCATCTTCTTTGGAGTAGCAAAATATCTACCTGCAAACTTAGACGCAAATTCTTCCGCCGCTGCAGGAGCAATATCTGTTACATATTTGAAGTCTGGTCTTGCTTCCATTACTTCTATAAGTTCTTTCTCATTGATAACTTCTTTGCGGGCAGTATTTACAAGCATAGCTCCTTTAGGCATTAGCTCTAGAAGATGTTTACCAATAGAACCTTTTGTTTCTGCATTAGCTGGTATGTGAACAGATACTACTTGGCAAGTTTTGTAAAGTTCTTCAACACTTGCAACAGGCTTAACTCCGTCTTCTGCCATTGCTGGTTTTGGTCGGCGAGCATAAGCATATACTTCCATTCCTAAACCTTTGCATATTCTTGCTAAGCATCTACTGATGTTGCCATAAGCATGAAGACCAATTGTTTTGCCTTTCAACTCCATGCCAGATGAGCCGTTGAACATATTGCGGAAAGCATAAATCATCATTCCAACAGCTAACTCTGCCACAGCATTTGAGTTTTGTCCAGGTGTGTTCATTACACAAACACCTTTTGCAGTAGCCGCTTCCAAGTCTACATTGTCGTATCCTGCACCTGCTCTTACTACTATCTTTAATTTTTTAGCAGCATCAAATACCTCTTTGTCTATAATATCACTTCTTACAATTACTGCTTCAACGTCTTTCACAGCATCAAGTAATTGTGCCTTTTCTGTATATTTTTCTAGTAAAACTAATTCGAAACCTGCGTTTTCAACTTCTTTTCTTATTCCATCAACTGCTACTTTAGCAAATGGTTTGTCTGTTGCAATAAGTACTTTCATAGTTATTTTGTGTTTTAAGGTTGTATAGAAAGCAGTATAGGAAAAACTACTTATGTGTTGTTCGCTATACTGCTTTGTGTGTTTAATGTGTTAGTGTAACTTTTCAAATTCTTGCATGCAGTCAATCAATGCTTGCACACTTTCTTTTGGAATAGCGTTGTAGCAAGATGCTCTAAATCCACCAACAGATCTGTGACCCTTAATACCTACCATTCCTCTCTCTGTTGCAAACTTCATAAAGTCAGCTTCAAGCTCTTTGTATTGAGGAGCCATTACGAAACAGATATTCATTCTTGAGCGGTCTTCCTTAGCAGCTGTACCTGTGAACATCTTATTTCTATCGATTTCATTGTAAAGCATATCAGCTTTTTCAATAGCTCGTTTTTCCATTTCTTTTACACCACCTTGTGCTTTAATCCATCTCAATGTAAGCATAGCAGAGTATATTGGAAGTACTGGAGGAGTATTGAACATAGAACCGTTGTCTATATGTGTTTGGTAGTTAAGCATTGTAGGAATATATCTTGACACTTTGCCTAGGGCATCGTCTTTGATAATTACGAATGTAAC
>JAUMWZ010000066.1:6259-8357 GCA_030529405.1 Bacteroides sp.
GTGTTCAAATAAGCAGCCTTCTTTTCCATAAAGTTATAAGGTATCATACAGAACTCTAAACTTGCACCTCCACCTAAGAATATTACAGAATATCCTTCAGGTATGTTTAGAAGTTCTTTGAATAGTGCAACCGCTTCATCAAGTACTGGTTGAAAATCTTTTGAACGGTGGCTGATTTCTAATATAGAAAGACCTGAGCCATTAAAGTCCATTACTGCTTGAGCTGTTTGTTCTATCACTTCTCTTGGAAGAATAGATGGTCCGGCATTAAAGTTGTGTTTTTTCATCTCAAAATATTTTTATTGGTTTAACATTACATTTTGTTTTATTTCTATGGTGCGAATATATTTGAACAAAAATAAAATACAAAAGATTTCGTATTAAAATGTTAGCAAACCTGCTGTAAAACATCTTTTCAACGTTAAAATATTGTCTTTTTGTCAAACCAGCACACTCTGTATTGGGAAAATCTATTTTTTACTTATAAAAAATGAGCGAAAAGAGGGTTTGACATATTGAATATACATGTTTCGACTGTACGTTTTCGTATGAAAATGAAATCAAAAAAGCTTATGTATATGCTTATAAGAGGTTATGGGTAATTATACTGTTTGTAAGTTGCGATTAAGAAAGAAAAATAAACTATATATGATTTGAAAATTGACTATATATAAATTAAAACTCAACTGTATATGGTTTACATCTCAGTTATATATGGTTTGAAAACACAGTAAATAGATGTTACCTGACAGCAGTGTGTGAGTAAGTTGTGTAAATATTAAACATTGAGCGATATTTAATAGGTTTATAACTCACATTTAAGGCTGTTTGTGTTACATTTGCATTAGTGTTGCGCTCGATATGGATAATATCTTACTGACACATAGAACAAAAACTGGTTTCAGATGTTCATAGTATAAAACGAAGAATGTAATTAAAAAAATAATAATATGGGAAATAGTCATAAATCAGATGTAGGTGTTATCGGACTTGCAGTAATGGGAGAAAACCTTGTTTTGAATATGGAAAGCAAGGGCTGGAAAGTGTCTGTAAACAACAGAACAGCAAGTGTAACAGAAAAGTTTATTGAAGGCAGAGCTAAAGGAAAGAATATTTACGGATATGCAGACATCAAATCGTTTGTGGATTCGCTTTCTTCTCCGCGCAAAATAGTTATGATGGTAAGAGCAGGTAAGCCTGTTGATGACCTTATGGAACAACTATTCCCTTACTTATCTAAAGGAGATATCTTGATAGATGGTGGTAACTCAAACTTCGAAGACACTAACAGAAGAGTTGCAATAACAGAAGAAAAAGGCTTGTTGTTTGTTGGTAGCGGTGTGTCTGGTGGAGAAGAGGGAGCTCTAAACGGAGCATCTATCATGCCAGGAGGCTCGAAAGAGGCGTGGAAAGACGTTAAAGAACTTCTGCAAAGCATATCAGCTAAGTATGAAGACGGAACACCTTGCTGCGATTGGGTAGGTCCTCAAGGTTCCGGACACTTTGTGAAGATGATTCACAACGGTATCGAATACGGAGATATGCAACTTATAGCTGAAGCCTATTGGATAATGAAACACTTGGCAAATATGAGTAACGAAGAGATGGCTGATACATTTGCAGAGTGGAACAAAGGTAAACTTCAGAGCTATTTGATAGAAATCACTGCAAATATTCTTAAACATAAGGACAAAGAAACAGGAGAATATCTGATAGATAAAATACTTGATGCGGCAGGACAAAAGGGTACTGGAAAGTGGTCTGTAATCAATGCAATGGAACTTGGTATGCCTTTAGGACTTATTTCTACTGCTGTTTTCGAACGCAGTCTATCTGCTTTGAAGAACGTAAGAGTAGAAATGTCTGAGCGTTTAGCATCTGGATATAAGCTAGAAAACTATTCTAAAGAAGAGGTTATTAAAGAAGTTTTTGCCGCACTATACGCTTCTAAACTTATATCTTATGCACAAGGATTCGCTGTTCTTAAAGAGGCATCAGATACATTCAAGTGGAATTTGAACCTAGCATCAGTTGCTAAAATGTGGCGTGGTGGTTGCATAATCAGAAGTAGCTTCTTAAACGAGATAGCAAGAGCATT
>JAUMWZ010000067.1 GCA_030529405.1 Bacteroides sp.
CAACATAACTCCGTATTGTGCGCCAAGTCCGTAAACTTGTTGGGCTATGTATTGTGCTTCTGATGATTTGTTTTGCATGATAGTGCCAAGAATGGCACCTCCGTATTGTGTTAGCATCTGATTGCTGAGGCGTTCTGCCGAGTGTTTCGCTACGGCGTGTCCCACCTCGTGACCAACTACGATAGCCAATCCTTCTTCTGTCTTAGTGATAGGAAGTATGCCTTCGTTTACTACAATCTTTCCGCCTGGCAGACAGAATGCGTTAGGAGTGTTGTCTTGCACCAAATGAAACTCCCACGCATAGTTTTTTATCTCTTGTTCAAGTCCGTTATCTCTCAGGTATTGCTCCACAGCTCTTGCTATCCTTGTGCCTACTCGCCTAACCATTTCGGTGTTGCTTCTGTTGGTTGATAGCTTAGCCTTGCTCATATAGCTTCTGAAAGTGTTGTTGCTGAGGCTCATCACTTCTTGGTTTGAAACAAGCAACAGCTGTTTTCTTCCTGTCACTGCCACTGTGCTACACGACAGCAACGACGTTATTGCTACGATTATAAGAAGTAGTTTTTTCATCATATCTTTTTCTTTTATGGGTTTATGTGTTTTCTTTCGTTGGTGTTCCTCCCGATGGGTGTTGCGATGAGTGCCAATTTTTGTCGTATTCTGATATGTCGGTAGGTCGTTTTTTCTCTATTGCTATTCCTCTTTTGCTCTTCTTGTTGGTGGTGTGCATTGACTTGCTAAACCTGCATATATCTATCAAGTCGCCGTTAGAGATGTCTTTCTTTTTGCTGATAATTATAGCTCCAGAGTCATTATTGTTGAAACGTGGCATTCTTGGCACTTTTACAATCTGCTCTTGGTTTGCTCCGTGCTTTTCAGTCAGCCTATACACACTTCTTGAGAAGCAAATATATTGTTTTGGTTTGATTTTTAGCTGTTTTGTTTTGGAGTTTTTGCCAATTAGCTCTATTGTTGATATTATTTTAGTAGATTTTATCTTGTGTAGGTACAGCTGTGTTATGTTTAATGGCTTTTCTGTGTTTGCATATATTTCTATATATTCCTCTCCGTCATTTTCAGCGTCAAACATTATCTCGTTAATTAGCAATTCCCTGCTGGTTTTGTATTGCGTGTAGCCTTCGTTACCTTGCTCTTTCTGGTCTTTGTCTTTCGCCTTGTCGTTGTCTGTGTCTTGGCTTTGCTCCGTAAACTCTGTTGCAGAAACATTAACGTGATGAAACCAAATGGAGTGATTTCCTTTTTGGGTGTAGTAGCACGCAATACCGCTACAAATACTCTCTTGGAAGGTGTTGTCTTTTGCTTTGCCTATCAGCTTATAGTCATTCTCGTTGTGATTTTTGTAGTACAATCTCCAATCTCCACTGTTGTTTCTCTCTGCCCGTACATATACATGCACGGTTTTGAGAGTTCTCATAAAGCCACTGCTTGCAATCAGTTCGTGACTTTTGTTGCCCTCTTTTCTGTTTAGCGATATGTGGTCTTTGTGTCCGCCTATCTTTATGTAGTATCCGTTAAGTTCTTCTGTGAGGTTTGTGTTGTCAGATGTTAGGAAGAAACATGCGTGGTTTTGTGCAGAGGGGTTGAACGACATCTTTACTGCAAACTCCCACCTTATGTTTTTTGCTTTGTCGTTCATAAAATAAAGGTGAGCTCTCTTGTCTGACTGTTTTATGTCTGCAAGATGCACACCTTCTTCTTGGCTTATAACAAACTTTTCTTTTTCTCCCAACCACTCAATGCTTGTCGTTAGGTGGTCGTCAAAATCTTCTTCGTCTGTTCTTGATGTAATGGAATAGCAACTACTAACAGCCATTAGGCATATAATAGCTGCTATTCTGAATGTTGTCTTTGCGTATGTGTTTAGTGTTCTACACATTCTTTACTTTTATCAGATACTCGGCAATCTGTACTGCGTTCAGTGCCGCTCCCTTCTTTATTTGGTCGCTGACAGTCCAAAAAGTAAGTCCCTTGTCGTCGCTAATGTCTTTGCGAATACGTCCCACGTAAACAGGGTCTTTACCCGCAATGAACAAAGGCATAGGATATTCTTTCTTCTCAGGGTTGTCTTGCAACACTATTCCCTCTGCCTTACTGAATGCTTCGCGAGCTTGCTCAACGCTGATAGGCTCTTCTGTCTCTACCCAAATGCTTTCAGAGTGCGCTCTTAGTGCTGGCACACGCACACACATTGCACTAACTTTTATGTCTGAGTGCATAATCTTTTGTGTCTCGTGATACATCTTCATCTCTTCTTTTGTATATCCGTTGTCTGTGAACACGTCCACTTGTGGGATAAGATTGTATGCAAGTTGGTATGCAAACTTCTCTACCTTCACTGGCTCGTTAGCCAATACTTGGCGATATTGTTCATGCAGTTCGTCCATTGCCGCTGCACCCGCACCACTTGCTGCTTGATATGTTGATACTCTCACTCTCTTGATGTGCGATATGTTTTCTATTGCTTTAAGTGCCACAACCATTTGTATGGTAGTACAGTTTGGATTAGCTATTATTCCACGTGGGCGATTTAGTGCATCTTCAGGGTTTACTTCTGGCACCACAAGAGGAACATCTTTGTCTAATCTGAATGCACTCGAGTTGTCAATCATAACTGCTCCGTGCTTAGTTATTGTGTCTGCAAACTCGATAGAAGTGCCTCCACCTGCCGAAGTAAAGGCTATGTCCACTCCCTTGAAGTCGTCATTATGCTGAAGAAGTTTCACTTCTATATCTTTTCCTCTGAACTTATATTTCTTGCCTGCACTTCTTTCTGAACCGAACAAAAGAAGTTCTGTCAAAGGGAAGTTTCTTTCTTCAAGCACACGTAAGAACTCTTGTCCTACTGCACCGCTTGCGCCAACAATTGCTACTCTCATTTTCTGTTTGTTGTTATTAGATTTAGTATTTATTTGTTCGTTTTGTTTGTTTCCCACTGCTTATTTATGGGTGTACGATAGTTCCTATCTTTTCTCCGCTAAGAAGTTTTTCTAAGTTGCCCACTGTGTCCATATCAAACACGATTATCGGCATATTGTTTTCTTTGCACATACATGTAGCCGTCAAGTCCATTACCTTCAAGCCTCTGTTTAGCACCTCGTCATAGCTGATAGTGTCAAACTTCGTTGCAGTAGGGTCTTTCTCTGGGTCGGCAGTATATATACCGTCCACACGAGTGCCTTTTAGCATTGCGTCAGCCTCTATCTCTATTGCCCTGAGCGATGAGCCAGTGTCTGTTGTGAAGAATGGGTTTCCCGTTCCGGCAGACATAATTACCACCTCATTATTTTCTAGGCACTCAATAGCCTTCCATTTGCTGTAAAACTCTCCTATTGGCTCCATGCGTATTGCTGTAAGCACTCTTGCCTTAACGCCTTGTGCCACCAAGGCAGAACTAAGTGCAAGACTGTTTATAACAGTAGCCAGCATACCCATTTGGTCGCCCTTCACTCTGTCGAACCCCTTGCTTGCTCCGCTCAATCCTCTGAATATGTTTCCGCCTCCGATAACTATCCCTACCTGCACTCCAAGTGCTTGTATCTTTTTTATCTGCTCTGCATACTCAGCCAAGTGCCCTTCGTCAATGCCATATTTCTTTTCGCCCATTAGGCTTTCACCGCTAAGTTTCAGCAGTATTCTCTTATATTTTGCCATCTCTCTTACTTATATTTATATCCATTGCAAATTTATTGAAAAAACATATCAATCTCTATTTATTACAAGTAAAAGTGTAGCTCTCTTAACATTGAGTTTTATGTAGTAATATTTTCACTCTCTGTTTAGTGACATTTTCATTTCTTTGTTGTAAGAAACTCTTCTTTTCAATTCAAACTTATTCTTGTTTAGAACAGTTATATCCCACTTTCCGATAATAGGAATATCCCATTCTCCAAACTTATTAAAAGAAATAGTTTTGCCTTTAATTTCGTAGTGGAACTCATAGTTTTTATTGTCGCTATTGAAAACAGTTCCTTTATTATCTTCTTCAAAAGAGATTATAATTTCTTTAGTATCATCATTTGTTATGCTTCCTTTCCATTTTGTGTTTATTACTAAATCATTAAATGTCTCCTCTTTATCACAAGATGATAAAACAGATAATGTTACGACAGTAATCAGTAGCGTAAAAAGTTTTAATGTTTTCATAATGTGTGTTGTTTAATTTGTTAGTTATTAGTACCAACAAATTTGTTTGATTTATTCTAATTCACTATATCTATTTAGATGTTAAATGTCAAAAATACCTATACTTAGGTATCTGTTTCTTCTTTAATACCTTCTTGTTGTGATAGGAGTATAATCTACTCTTTGAATATTACATACTTCCATTGCAAAGTCTGCACCACTCCACGAGAAAACAAGTACAGTATGAATGCAAACCAGAGGGAGTGGTTTCCGTATGCGGTGTATAGCAGATTGTATGTTATGAAGAATACTGTTGTGGCTATAAACATGGAGATGAACATCTGAAGTGTGGCTGTTGCGCCAATGAATATCCCGTCCCACAAAAAGGCAGAGAAAGAAATCACGGGTATAATGCAAGCCCACGTGCTGAAAACGTATGCCATGTTTATGGTTTCTGCATCGTTTGTTAGCAGACTGATGATGAACTCATAACCTATGATATATGTAACAGTGAAAAGCAAAGACAAAGCTCCGCCCCAAGTGAACAATGCCTTTACGCTATGTCTTACCCCCTCTTTGTCTTTTGCGCCAATATTTTTGCCCACAATAGCCTCTGCTGCAAAGGCAAACCCATCTATGAAATACGAAAAGATTACAAAAAACTGCATCAAGAGCGTGTTTGCCGCAAGCACCACTTCGCCCTGACGTGAGCCGTATGAGATGAAGAAAAGGCTTACAGATATAAGGCACACGGTGCGGAAGAATATGCTTGTGTTTACCGAGAAAAACTCTTTCCACTCCGAGAGCTTGCCTATTGGAGTGTGCAACAGTCGCTTTATATACTCCCCATATCTCTTTTTAAGTATGAACATCGACATTGCCACCGCGCAAAACTGTGATATGACCGTTCCCAAAGCAACTCCGCTGATGCCTGCTTTCATCGCATATACGAAGAAAAGGCTTAGCACAATGTTTATAATGTTTTGCGAAATAGCCACATACATCGGATACTTTGAGTTTTGCATACCTATGAACCACCCATTGAGTGAGTATAGCATCAATGTAGGTACTGCTCCCCATATACAGATGTTGAAATATTCCTCCGCCAAGCTATGCACGCTATTGTTGGTGTGCATTATCGTCAGCAACACGTTGAACAGAGCTTTGCCCGACACCAACAGCATAAGTCCTATGACTAAAGATATTACAAGCGATTTGAAGAGAGAAGCCTTTATCTCTCTCTTGCTGTTTTTTCCGTATGCTTGCGATGTTATTCCCGTTGTTCCCATTCGTAGAAACCCGAAAGCCCAGTATATGGTGTTTATTATTGCTGTTGCCACTGCTATGGCAGCGACGAACGATGCTCCCCCGAAGTGTCCCACTATTGCAATATCCACAAAGCTAAGCAGTGGCACGGTTATGTTTGAAAGCACAGACGGCACAGCTATTTTTAGTATAGCCTTGTGCAACGTTACGTTCTTGCTTACTGATATGTTATTCATTTATTTACGTCTTTTACTTTTAGAAACGCAAAGGTATGGTTTTCTGTGTGTTTTACATTAACTTTGCAATATGTAATATGTGAAATCTTAGGTATATACATCTATGAGAAAGTTTATTGTCGTTTTTTCCTTTTTTATACCTGTTCTTCTATTTGCTCAGAAGAACATCATACTTATTGACGACATCAAGATGGCGCTCAAAGATGCAAGGTATGCACAAGCAACAATAATGTTTTCGCAGTTGATAGACAAAGATATTGAGCAAAGCGAAAGGCTATATTGGGAAAGCAAATTTTACATAGGCGAAGTTTCGTCAGAGTTGGCATATCGCTTGGCTGTAAAATACGAGAGCAACATGGTATATAACAAAGCTTTTTTCTACTATAAGGAAGCACTATATGCTAAGCCAAACAGGGTGGACTGTATGTTGCCAATGGCTAACATATACCTCCGCTATGGGGAGGAAGATAAGGCTGTGAAACTGTGTGAAAAGATTGCAGAAAAAGACGAAAACAACACGGAAGCCAACATAATATTAGGCAATTACTTCTTCTTTAAGGGAGAGGTAGAGAAACTAAAGGCTACCAAAGAATACAACTCAATAACCAAGCCCACAAGAATGCAATACGCTCGATACAGAGACAGATTAAACGAAATATTTGCAACATTGTTTGATAAAGCACGCACACACCTCGACAAGGTAATGAAACAATTTCCGTCTACCGAGGCTAAGAAGACACTTGAAAAAATAGAACTCATAGAGAAAGAAATTAAAGGGTAGCCTTTACACACAAAATCAAATCTTTACAACGTAAACAAAATTAAAACATAGATGCTTATACTTATATCTTGCGCAAAGACAATGAGCTTTGACCAAAAAACAAAAGAGATAACTGCCACACAACCTCGTTTCTTGCAAGAAGCAACAAATATAGCTGCCGCAATGACTCAATATAGTGTAGACGACATCTCTGCTTTGCTAAAAGTCAATACGCATATAGCTGCAGACGTACATAGGTTTTATAACGAGTTCAGTTGCGAAAGCTCTCCGCTATTGCACGCAATATTTGCATACACGGGAGTGGTGTTCAAGCACATTTCTCCGAATGATTTCACTGCTGACGAGATTAGCTATATGCAAGACAATCTGCGTATAACGTCTTTCTGCTACGGACTGTTGCGCCCATTAGACTTGATTAAGCAATACAGACTTGAGGGAGATGTAGAGCTTGACGTTAATGGAGGCAAAACGATGTTCAAATATTGGCAAGAAAAGCTTACTGATGTGTTCATTGACGATGTGAAGAAGTCTGGAGGAGTGTTGTGTTACTTGGCAAGCGATGAGATGAAAAAACTCTTTAACTGGAAACGAGTAGAGAAAGAGGTAAGGGTGGTAACTCCAGAGTTCAAGGTGTATAAGAAAGGAAAACTATCTACCATAGTTGTGTACACAAAGATGTGTAGGGGAGAGATGAGCAAATACATCATAAAGAATAAGATAACCAATCCTGACGACCTTAGAAACTTTGACTGGGAGGGATTTGCGTATAGCCCCGAACTGTCTACTCCGAGCAAGTTTATGTTCGTAAGTGGGGGAGTGATATAGGCTTATGAACGAGAAAGACAAAATGAGAAACGGGCTGTTGGCAGATATGTCTGCACCTGAGATTCATGAGAGCTTCAAGCATGCTAAAAAGCTATTGGCACGTCTGCGAATGATAAGTTCTTACGACAGCGATTACAGAACAATACTTGAGGAGCTTATACCCGCCATTCCTAAATCATCGAAGATACTTCCGCCATTCTATTGCGACCACGGCGACGGAATAAAGCTGGGCGAGAATGTGTTTATAAACGCCAACTGTACCTTCCTAGATGGTGCATATATTGTCATTGGCGACAACACTATGCTTGGACCCAACGTGCAGATATACACACCACATCACCCGATGAATTACCTTGAACGACGAACGGGAAAAGAACATTCCCTGCCGGTAGTGATAGAAGAAGACTGCTGGATAGGTGGAGGAGTGGTTGTTTGTCCGGGAGTGACAATAGGCGCACGCACAGTCATCGGTGCTGGAAGTGTGGTAACTAAAGACATTCCGAGCGACTGTGTTGCAGTGGGCAATCCTGCACGTGTGATAAGAAAAAACACAGCAAGCGAGTAGAGGCTCATCAATCCAAACAAAACAACACATTAAACTCGTTATGTTATGCGCTCCCTCTTCAAGACCATATCAGACTTTCTTGAGGCTTTTGTCTTGATAATCTTTCCTAAGCAGTGTGTTGTATGCTCTTCAATGCTTGGGCAACGAGAAAAACACATCTGCACATTTTGTAAGATGAATATGCCTTTTGTGTGTCAATCTGTTGCCGATAAGACCGATACGGAGAATATTCTTCTGGGAAAGATAGACTATCTTTGCGCTTCTTCATTGCTATACTACACCAAAGACAGTGCGTACAAAAACATCATACACTCAATAAAGTATAATGACAGAGTGGACTTAGCTGACTATATGGGTGTCATTATGGCTGAAAGGCTTAGAAATAGTGGTGTGTATGCAGATGTAGACTGCATTGTTCCTGTGCCACTTCATAAGAATAAGAAAAAGAAACGTGGATACAACCAAAGCGAGCTGTTGGCTAAAGCCATATCAAGGGAG
>JAUMWZ010000068.1:0-2616 GCA_030529405.1 Bacteroides sp.
GACGTATCCAGTCTATCTGATAACGGAATGAACATAGAAGAAGTGATAAACAACTTGCCAGACAGAACAGGTAAAAAGAAAGGAGAATTAGTTATCTCAGAAGAAGAGTATAATGATAAGTACAAGGCTACACTTGACAAAAAGAATTGGTTTGTAGAGTTCTAATAAGGAACAACAGACAACAGAATATATGAAAACAAGCTCGGTAGTATGAAAACAGAAATCATATTACCGAGCTTTTTATAGTAAGTATCAAGCAAAAACAGCATACAGTCACTTGATTTGTAAACTATATACAGCCAACTTGCAAACTGTATATAGTCTGTTTTCAAACTATATACAGTCTACACGTAAACTGTATTTACTTTGCAAGTGCTTCTTTCATCTGTCTAATCCAGATATTAACAATCAGCGGGTTATCAGCAAGTCCTTTCTGTATGCAGTGGTTTACTGTACAGTTGTATCCAGCCTTGCTTATCAAGTCGCGCCAACTGCCTTCTTCAGGAATTTCTTCTGTTCCTCCCATCATATCGTTGATAGTGTGGTCGCCAACAACTGTTAGCAAGGGCATACAATATACATTAGATGCCTTGTGATTAGCCTCAGCCATTCTCTTTAGCATATCTTCTATTAGGTTGCCCTCCATATCTACTGTTGCGATGTAGTAGTTAGGGTTCTTGGCTTGCAATATCTTTTCCATTCTTACATAACGTGTATTGCCGTCACCAATCTCGTATTTTTCAGGCTTGCCATGACCTAAAAAGCAAACCAAATCACCTTGCTCAACATATTGCTTAAGTTCATTGTGAAGTATGTCTGACACTTCTTCAATGTCACTTTCTTCTTTCAACAGTGGTCCAGAAAGCGTGTGTTTGATTTCTTTTCCTTCTTCCTTTGCCAGAGCAACAGCTTTGTCAAGATTGTGACTAAGCTCTGTGTATTCCTTACCTGGTATTACGTGTAGCGACTGAACAGCTATATCTGTGTAGCCAGCATTCTTTAGTTCTTCAAACCACAGTTCTGGTCTGTGAAACAAACCCATCTCTTTTGCACGGCAACGGTTAATACAAATCTTTGAAGTGAAAGAGAAATATATGTCTGCATCAGTAAACTCAGCCTTGAAAGCATCTATAATTTTGTTGTAGGTAATGTGTGGTTGCTCCCACGAACTACCAAAAGTTACAAGCAAGATAGCCTTATCGTGTTTCTTCTTGCTTTGTATTTCTGTTTTTATTTCTTCACTCTCTGCCATTTCTTTTTCTGTTTTTGGGCTTTTAGTCTTATTGTTGCAAGCCACAAAGAGGGTTGCCACAAGCGTCAGACAAAGCATTTTCACGAGTTTCATTGTATTCATAAGTAGTGATTTATAAGTTATACTAAAGTTTATTTTGTGCTTCTTTTAATAATCATAAGTGCAAAGTATGGAAACTCCCTACTCTCAATCTCCTCCCTATCTGTTGTGTAATACTGTTTTTCTGTTGTAGCATTCTCCACGTAGTGAAACACAAGACGGTTGTCTTCTCTTAACAGTTGTTTTATCTGCTGTTCACATTGCGATATTTTCATAACTACAACCACTGCTCTACCCTCTTTCACTTTTCTGATGTCGTCTTC
Organism: Bacteroides sp.; assembly: GCA_030529405.1. GTDB lineage: Bacteria > Bacteroidota > Bacteroidia > Bacteroidales > Bacteroidaceae > JAUMWZ01. Next base: position 1,615 of record JAUMWZ010000068.1, read on the forward strand.
ATATATCACTCCTGGGGTAACAATAAGCTGTTCGTCTTGCTCGGTTACTGGTATGCCAATAAATGCTGATGCAGCGATGAAAGCTGGTATGCCTGCTATCTGAACAACATTATATTGCAATTCCGAGAGTCTGCTTTTCATGTAAGAAGTAGATGAGTAAAAACCTGCATCACCCTCTGCCACAAGGCAAACCTTCTTGCCCTGACTGCTTAGGATAGCTGTTTTGTCTACCACAATATCATAAGCCTCGAACGCCTTTGTTCTGTCTTTGCTCATTGCTAACATATAGGTTTGAATGTGGTCTGCATTGACTCCCATATCAATCAACATAGATTTGGCACGAGAGCCACTCTTTGTTTCGGGGCAAAAGATAACATCTGCCCCGAGAAGAGTTGTTTTTCCTTTATCAGATATAAGCTCCACATCGCCGGGGCCTAAAGACACTATGTGTATTGTTTTTTTACTCACTGATTATGTTACAACATTAAAGTGTTAGTGCTATGTTTACTATTGCAAAGCTGACAATATACAGCTGATTTCTAAACTATATATGGTTTAGTTTTCAGTTATATACAGTTTGAAAGTCAGCTATATACAGTCTACAAGTAGAGTAAATATAGTTTGCAACGGAGATATATAACACTCTGACTATTACTTTCTAAATCTTATCACAAGATTAGCATACAATGTTCTGCCAGGTGTTACTGCCGTGTATGGCTTTCTTGCATTATATGGACGGTCGTCTTTATAGTCTAGCAAGTTTTCTATACCCAATCCTGCTGTCAAATCAAAGTCTTTAAGTCTGAAAGTGTGGTTTGTGTTTAGGTCAATCAAGCCGTAAGCAGGATAGTAGTATGAATATACGTTGTTGTATCTTTCACTTATATATCTGCCGATTATGTTTGCATTTATGCTATACAATCCAAATGTTTTGCTCCAATCAGCCTTCATATTGGCAGAATATGTGAAACTTCTGTCAAGGTCTTTTTCACTGTTGCTGTC
>JAUMWZ010000068.1:2716-8248 GCA_030529405.1 Bacteroides sp.
TTTATGTTTTCAGTGTTACTATTTAGCTTGTCGTCTGTATATTCTGCTCCAGCAGAAAGTTTATTCCATTCGTTCAAGCGGAATATACCTTTAAGGTTGGCTCTATTAGTATCTACCAACTTACGAGTATCTCTGTCGTCTATTTTGTTTTTCTTTGTATCCTTTATATAGCGATATTGCGACTTGTAGTTGTTAGAACTATAATCGCCTTCTATATATGCTCCTCGTGCAATAACATATTTCACACCTGCACTGTAGCCATAGTTCTGGTGCATTATATTATAATCATATCCATGTGATTTACCATCTACTCCGTAAGCAGGTCTGTCTGTCATCGAACGATAGTAAGACCCCTCGGCAAAAGCAGATAGTTTGTTTGTGATGTCTACATTGAATCGTTGTGTAAAGTTATGATTGTCGTAGCCAGTAAACATCACTTTCCCCGTTGGTACTAGTTCCTCTTTTTTGGTTTTCTTGTTTACTGATTCCTCAAAATCACTTATTCTCCAGCTGTCTGCAGCTTGCCTTTGAAGTGAAGTGTATGATGAAAAGCGTCCAAAGTTTAGGTCAATATCGAGTGAACTATCCATTTGTCCCTTTCGACTTATTCTTTGTCCAGCAGTAACATCTACTTTGTTTTTGCTTTCATCAGTTATAATGTTTACCACACCAGCCATTGCATCGCTTCCATATAATGTTGATGCAGACGAGTTGAGTAGTTCAATTCGCTTTACATTGGCTAAGTTTGTGCGGAAAACAAAGTCTTCGCTTGTTGTTTTTTTACCATTGATTAGGAACAAAACATACTTGCTGTTCAATCCATTCAACGACATTTCAGAGCTCATTGTGCTTGTTGTGAAGGTATATTCAGAAGTGAGCTTTGTCAATACATCTTTAAGGCTTGCAGAGTTTGTGCTTTTTATGTCTTTAGCTGTAATAACTTTAACAGGTATAGGGTTATCAGTTATCCTTCTGTGTGTACCTGTTGCAGTAACCACTATCTGACTTAGATTATTAACTGTAGGTTCCATTAGTATTCTAACGTTCTCATCTCCTGACTTTGCTCTAAGTTTTTTTGCTTGATATGCTACGTGACTTAGGTTTAGGACGTATTCTCCAGCTTTCAAACCTTTGATAGTGAACTCTCCTTTGGCATTTGTTGTTGATGTGCGCAAAGCATTATCAATTCTAACATTAACGTTAGATATGGGTTTGTTTGTATCTACATCAAACACCACACCTTTAATAACTGATTGTGCATAAGCACTTACGCCCATCAAAACCATGACAGACAAAAAGAAAAACTTTCTTAGTTTCATAAGTAATATAAAAATGTTTCACACAATGACCTCTTATACCCGAGAGGTCAATTATATCTCTCAAAAAAGAAAAAGGCAGGTTTCCTGACTTCACTTTAACGATTGCCTTCCCATGAAACAATCACAGTGGCACAGAATAATCGTATTTTTGAAAGTGTTACAGTAGCGGGCACTGCTTCAGATTTGCACTGAATTCCCTTTTATGGCACATACAAGATTGCAGTAAAGCCATCACCTTTTTCTGACGGCAAAAATATGCTTTATTATATATATAAGGAAATTAAACGAATGTTTTATTCACATTTATCACAAGAAGTATTTTATTATGTGTTCAGACTGTATATCAATGGGTTTTCAAATCATATATAGCTGACTTGCAAACTGTATACAACTGACTTACAAACTATATATACTTGATTTGAAAAATATATATACTTTGCAAACCTATTTGTAAGTTCACTAAAAACGTGTATAGTCAAAATAAAACAAAAAACACCTTGTCAAAACTCTCCTTTTACTATATGTTTTCTTACTTTCGTAGCTGATTTGACAGTGGATTATTATCTACTCCAACAGAAGATAATTACATACAGTTGTCATAAAAACATCTATAAAGAAAGATTATGAGCAGAACAGCAATTATAGCAGTGTCTAACAAAGGATTAGAAACAGCACAAACAATAGCAAGAGAGATAAACGGCAGTCAGATATTCAGCAAGACCGATGCGGAGGGCATTAACAAAGTGGATTCGTATGAAGACTTTGTAAGGGAGAATTTCAATAGCTTCTCTGCCTTCATCTTTATCGGTGCGCTGGGGATATGTGTTAGATACATATCAGGACTAATGGGCGACAAGTACAAAGACCCTGCCGTTGTGTGTGTAGACAGTAATGGCAAATACGTCATCTCTGTATTGTCTGGACACGTGGGAGGCGGAAATGACTTGACAAAACAAGTTGCCGCAATAGTTGGTGGTGAGGCAGTGATAACCACACAAAGCGATGTTGAAGACCTGTGGGCTTTAGACACTATGGCAAAGAAATACGGTTGGGCGCAAGATGCTGATAAAGAGAGAATGAACAAAGCTATATTCAGCTTCGTGAATAAAGAGAAAACGGCCCTACTATTAGAAGTAAGAACGAAAGAAACAGACGAACTTGAGCGCACAAAGCCAGACCACGTAGATGTATATTATAATATAGACGACATCAAACTATATACATACAAGTTGCTAATTGTAGTTAGTTATAAAACAAACTGTATAGAGTTTGAAAACAAAATAAACTATTTTCCACGAGTGCTTCACTTAGGTTGTGGGTGCAAGAAAGATTGCTCAAGCAGTGGAGCAACAAAGCATATCAAGGAAACACTCGTCAGTCAAAACATTTCGCCACTATCAATAGCATCACTTTCCACCATAGAACTGAAGAAAGATGAGCAGTTTATGGCTGACGTGGCAAGTGAATTAGGACTTGAACAGTTAGGCGTTTACACGTCAAAAGAGCTTGAAGAAATAGAAGTTGCTAATCCGTCAGAAAAAGTTTTCAGCGTCACTGGAGTATGGGGAGTAGCTGAATCGTGCGCAATAAAAGCATCGAATGGAGGAAAGCTGATATTAGAAAAGCAGAAAGCTGTTATTACCGATGGCGACAACTTTACTTTTGCTGTGGCAGCAACAAACGGAGTTCTCCGCACAGAAGGGCATATTGAGATTGTTGGAGCAGGTCCGGGCGATCCCGAACTAATATCTGTTAGGGGCAAAAACATGCTTCAACGCGCCGACCTCATACTATATGCTGGAAGTCTTGTACCAAGAGAATTGACCTTGTATGCTAAGAATGGAGCCACAGTTCGTAGTTCAGCAGATATGACTTTAGAAGAACAGTTTGAAACAATGTATTCATTCTACAAGCAAGGTAAGTTCATTGTCCGACTTCACACAGGTGACCCTTGCATTTATGGAGCTATTGCTGAGCAGATGGCTTTCTTTGATAAATACGGAATGAGTTATCACATCACGCCGGGAATATCATCTTTTCAAGCGGCAGCAGCTGCACTTAAGTCGCAATTTACTATTCCTGAACAAGTACAGAGTATAATATTAACACGTGGAGAAGGCAGAACTCCGATGCCAGAAAAGGAGAAACTACACATGCTTGCACGTTCACAAAGCACCATGTGTATATATCTTAGTGCATCAATAGCAGACAAAGTGCAAGAAGAGTTACTACAAGCATACTCTCCAGAAACGCCTGTTGCCGTGTGCTATAAGCTGACTTGGAAGGAAGAGAAAATATACAGAGGACAGTTGAAGAACTTAGCTAAGATAGTGAAAGACAATAATCTGACTCTAACTACCATGATTGTTGTTGGCGATGCTATTGACCACAGAGAAGGACTATCAAGACTTTACTCACACGAATTTAAGCATTTGTTCAGAAAATGATAATCATCTTTGGCGGAACAACAGAGGGCAGAATTGCAGCAGAAACATTAGATGAGGCAGGAAAGAACTTTTTCTACTCAACAAAAGGCAGTATTCAAGAGGTAAACTGCAAGAACTTGGTGCGCATTAGTGGAGGAATGACCTCTGAAGAGATGATTTCTTTCTGCCGTGAGAACAACATACGTGCAATAATTGATGCTGCACATCCATTTGCAGAGGTATTACACGCCAACATAGCCATAGCCTCTGAAAATCTGAGTATTCCAGTAATCAGATTGGAACGAATATACCCCGATTTGCAAAGTAACGTTACTTTGTGTGCAAACTATGAAGATGCAATACGCAAACTATATATAAACAATGTGCAAACTCTTCTTGCTTTGACCGGCACACAAACTATAAAGAAATTGAAACCCTTTTGGCAACACAAAAAATGCATATTTAGGATACTCGACAGAGAAGAATCGCTAAAAATAGCACTAAGCGAAGGTTTCCCGAAAGAGAACATCAGATACTATGAAGGCAGTGATGCAGAAGAGAAGTTAATAAACGAAGTTCGCCCTGATGCTATTATTACGAAAGAGAGCGGACTAAGTGGAGGTTTCGAGGAAAAAGTGCTTGCTGCAAACAAAGCCAACATACAGTTATACGTTGTAAAAAGACCAAAACTATCGGAAAAGTTTATCACCGTAACAGGAAAACATAGTTTGCGCAGGGCTGTGGAACAGAACGTTCCCGACTTCTATGAGCTTAAAACAGGTTTGACAACAGGTAGCTGTGCGACGGCAGCAACCAAAGCAGCCATGCTGGCACTAGTTAATGATGAGTTTGTTGATAGAGTAAGCATAAGTCTACCAAACGGAGAGTTGGTAGATATGAACATTGAACAAGTGGAGAAAATAGATGACCACACGGCACAAGCATCTATAATAAAGTTTTCGGGTGATGACCCTGACGTAACAAACGGTGTAGAGATAATCTCCACAGTGTCTTTCTCTGACATGGAGGGCATTCACTTCTTGCAGGGAAAAGGAGTGGGAACAGTTACACTTCCAGGAGTGGGACTGCCCATAGGCTCGCCTGCAATCAACAAAACTCCGCAAGAAACAATAAGAAATGAAGTACGCTCAGTATATGCGGGAGGCATAGACGTGACTATAAGTGTTACTAATGGCGAAGAAATAGCTACACGAACATTCAATCCGAAGATAGGGATTGTGGGCGGAATATCTATCATTGGAACTTCTGGTGTAGTACGTCCGTTCTCGTCAGAGGCTTTTGTGAACGCAATAAGAAAAGAGGTTGAGGTGGCAAAAGCTATTGGTAGCGACCGTCTTGTGATAAACTCTGGTGCTAAGAGTGAGCGTTTTGTGAAAGCTGTCTATCCTGATTTGCCTTCGCAAGCCTTCGTTCACTACGGCAACTTCATAGGCGAAACGCTTGAGATTGCTCAAGAAACAGGATTTAAGAAAGTAACAATGGGCATAATGATAGGTAAGGCTGTGAAACTTGCAGAAGGACATCTTGACACTCACAGCAAGAAGGTTGTTATGAACAAAGACTTTCTCAAGCAGGTGGCAATAGACAGTCTGTGCACAGAACAAATGATTTCTCACATAGACAATATGTCTATGGCACGAGAGATATGGTCGTCGCCAAACGAAGACGATATGAACAGATTTGCAAACAAAATACTCCAACTGTGCAAAATAACGTGCCAGCAAAAGGTTGATAACATTGACCTTACGCTGATGCTAATAAAAGAA
>JAUMWZ010000069.1 GCA_030529405.1 Bacteroides sp.
CCTGTAACCGGCTGATCCGTAGTCAGCTACTCTATTCAGTTGAGCTACGCGGCCTATTAACGGGTGCAAAGGTAGGGATTTTTCCTAATATACAAAACAAATCAACTACTTTTTTATTCCAGCTAAAGTGACAGAATGCGCCTAACGCACCTATACAGTCTAATCCACAAGTAAATATAACAACCAATAATTGTCATATCTTATCAGTAAAAAGCTGTAAATAACAGAAAAGTCAGCAATACAAATCGGTGTTACAATCCATATAATATCTATTTGTCAATAATATGTACCTAATTCTAATTTATATACAGCTGACTTGCAAACGATATATAGTCTATTTGTAAACGATACACAATCTATTTCTAAACCATATACGGTTTATAAAATCACTAAATGAGCCATAGAAATGCATAATACAGACCACATTCACTCACACAGCTCATATACTAAAACAAAAAAACACCTTTGCGAGCTGACTTATCGTCATATCTCTTGCAAAGGTGCTTATACTGTTTCAGACTTTGTTTTGTTTTTCTATCCCAAATATGATTTCAGTAGCTTACTTCTATCTCCTTGTCTAAGTCGTCTGATTGCTTTTTCCTTAATCTGTCTTACTCTTTCTCTAGTAAGCCCAAACTTATCGCCTATTTCTTCAAGTGTCATTTCTTGCTGACCAATACCGAAGAACATTTGAACTATTTCCTTTTCTCTATCTGTAAGAGTAGACAATGCTCTGTCTATCTCTGTAGACAACGACTCGTGTATCAACGAACGGTCTGCCATCGGAGAGTCGTCATTGATAAGAACATCAAGAAGACTGTTGTCTTCTCCCTCAACAAAGGGAGCATCAACAGATATATGTCTTCCCGACACTTTTAGGGTGTCAGTAATCTTATCTACAGATATGTTCAAGTGTCCAGCCAATTCTTCTGGAGAAGGCTTACGCTCATTTTCTTGTTCAAACTTAGAGAATGCTTTGCTAATCTTGTTTAGCGAGCCTACTTGGTTTAGTGGAAGTCTTACAATTCTTGACTGTTCTGCCAATGCTTGCAAGATAGACTGTCTAATCCACCATACTGCGTAACTGATGAACTTAAACCCTCTTGTTTCATCAAACTTTTCTGCCGCCTTGATAAGCCCTAAGTTACCTTCGTTTATTAGGTCAGGTAGACTTAATCCTTGATTTTGGTACTGCTTAGCTACCGATACTACAAATCTTAAGTTTGCTCTTGTCAGCTTTTCCAGAGCTATTCTATCTCCTTTACGTATTCTCTGTGCAAGCTCCACTTCTTCTTCAACTGTGATTAGGTCTTCTCTACCTATTTCTTGAAGATATTTGTCTAGTGATGCACTTTCTCTATTTGTAATACTTTTGGTAATTTTCAGTTGTCTCATAGTTAAACGCAAATTTGCGACAAAGTTAGTTATATTTATGCTTATATTGAAATAAACAGTTTCTTTTTTATTCTAATAAAACGGCAAGAAGCACCAAAATGTTTACACAAATGGCACTTCTTTTGCTCATAAGTCTAGCTTTATTGCCAAAAACTGCAATAAATACCCGTTTGCAAACTATATATTACTGAGTTTTCAATTGTATATGGTTTACTTTTTGATTATATATAGTTTGCAAGTAAAGTATATATTGTTTGTACAGGCACAAAGCAAGGCTGTTTTTATGACTGAGTTAGGTCTACCGCTGCATAGGCTTGTCTGCCATTTGGATACATACCCACTACAAACACAACTTGACTATGCTTTTTCGTTGCATCTTGCACAACCCTCTCTAAATCTTTCTTTGACTTTATAGGTTTGTCATTAGCTCTTAAAACGATAAAACCTTTTCTTATTCCCGAATCAGCTATTCTTCCTTTCTTTACATCAGTTATTTGAACTCCATAGCCAATGTTTAGTTGTTTTTTAAGATTGTCTTTCACTTCTGCAAACTCAGCACCAAGAATTTCCATTCCGTTATCTTTTATGATATCCGTGTTGCCTCTCAGATTTTTCAAAACAACATTAAAATTCATCTCTTGTTTGTTTCTAATGACCTTAACCTCTACTTTATCTCCAGGTCTTTTCTTGCCCAATATGCCGTGAAGATCAGCCATTGAGTTTACTGTTTCTCCATCTACTCCTCTTATAACATCATCAACCTTTATGCCAGATTCAGCAGAAGCACCACCTTCAGCAACCTCAGTTATCAGAACACCATTAGTCACTTCAAGTTGCTTTACTTTTTCAGCTAGTTGGTCAGAATATATGTCGTTGGCAATATCTATACCTCCTATTCCCAAAACAGCTCTTTGCACAGTTCCGTATTTCTTAAAGTCTGCTACAACTTTCTTCATTATATTGGTTGGAATAGCAAAACCATAGCCGGCATAAGTACCTGTTGGTGACGACAACACTGAATTTATTCCCACCAACTCTCCTCTTGCATTAACTAAAGCACCACCACTATTTCCGCGGTTGATAGCTGCATCTGTCTGAATAAATGACTCTACTCCTTGATTATACATACCAAGACTTCTAGCTTTGGCACTAACAATTCCGGCGGTAACCGTAGATGTCAGATTGAAAGGATTACCTACAGCCAACACCCACTCTCCTACTTTCAAGTCGTCAGAGTTACCTATTACTATGGAAGGCATATCGTCTGCCTCTACTTTTATTAGAGCCAAGTCACTGCTTTCGTCTTGACCCACCACCTTAGCACTATATTCTCTATTGTCGTTTAGCTTTACCGTTAGCTCGTCAGCACCGTTAATCACGTGGTGGTTTGTAACTATATATCCGTCATTAGATATTACGACACCCGAACCAAACCCCAAGACTTGTCTTTGAGGTGTCTGACTTTGATTTCTTGAGCCACCTCCAAAGAAATATTCAAAAAGGTCTGGTATGCTTTGTGTAGAGCTTTGCTGACCTGTGTTTTGTTTTACTGCTCTGATGTGTACAACTGCATTTAGTGATTTCTCCGCTGCTTCTGTAAGATCAACTGGTACTCCTGACACTGCCGAAGTATATGATGCCTTGCTCGTAATGGCTTTATCTCCGAACACATTTTCGAATGTTACAGAATCATCTTGTGCTTTGCCCTCAAGCAACTTATAAGTTGTCAATCCAGAAACTCCAGCACTTACAGCAGCAACTGCTACTACTAAAAAAATACTTTTCGCTACTTTTTTCATGTTCTTTCTTGTTTTTAATAGGTTAAACAGAACTCACTTTTAACTCTCTCGGTGTTAAATAAAGAGTTTATTATTACACAACCTAGATTTTAATTCTCTTTTTCCTTAGTTTTAACACTACCGTTGTGTGCTTAACTCTTATTTTCACTATTGCATAAACAAATACCGTGCCAACATATTGTGTTATAACACGCCCCGCAAACCATATACAGTTTGATTGTAAACTGTATATAAATCAGAAATCAACTATATACAGTTTATGACTAAACCGTATACAATCTGCAAATGCACTATATAGGCTATAACCAACAGAGAAAAGATATTGTTCATAAAACATATTGTTTCAACCAATAACTTATGTTTTCTTTTTGCAGAAAGGAAAATTATACCGATTTTTGCAGATAGAACAGTTGGGTGGTCTGTCGCGACAAACTTGTTTTTGGCGAGGAAAGTCCGGGCAACACAGAGCATTCTACTTCCTAACAGAAAGCTATCCGTGAGGGTGGAGTAATGCAGAAGAAAATAACCGCCTATATTTATTTATGGGCAAGGGTGAGAAGGTAAGGTAAGAGCTTACCAGATATATGGCGACATATATGCTGTGCATCTTAGAAGTTGTAAGGTCATGTAAACCGACGTTTGAGAATTGCTCGTTCGATGTCGGAGGGTAGACCGCTAAAGTGTAATAGTGATATTACATTCAGATAAATGGCAGACACTGCTTGAAAAAGCAGGACAGAACCCGGCTTACAACCTGACTGTTTTTTATTTAATTTCTTTGTTTATATGAAAAACCAGATTGACCGATTTTTCAAATTCATTACATACGATGTGTGGCGTATAACAGAAAGCGAAGTGAACAAGACTAAGTATTTTCTGTATTCAGTAATAAAAACTCTCTATTTGTCTTTAACAAGGTTTGAAAACTACCGCTTAATGAGGCAAGCGTCAGCTTTGACTTATAGCACACTGTTAGCTATTGTGCCGATTGTAGCTCTTCTTTTTGCCATTGCAAAAGGTTTTGGAATGGACACATTGATGGAAGAACAAGTAATGAGTGCGCTTGAAAGCAACAGACAAGCGGCGGAGTTTATCATCGGATTCGTAAGCTCCTACCTAGAACAAGCTAAGAGTGGCTTGTTCATTGGTATAGGTTTGATAATGTTGTTATGGACGGTTATAAACCTAATAAATAATATCGAAGACGTATTTAACCGTATGTGGGAGGTAAAACATTCAAGAACTCTGTACAGAAAGATTACAGACTATTTCTCAATGCTTCTCATCGTACCGATAGTTATAGTTGTGTCGGGAGGTATGTCGTTGTTTATAAACAAGTTTGTGGCTCACACTGAATCTTTCTTCCTACTTGCACCAATAGTAAAGTTCCTAATAAAGAGTGTGCCGTTTGTAACTATATGGCTGATATTTACAGGACTGTATATGTTTATGCCAAACACAAAAGTGAAGTTTTCTTCTGCTTTTATAGCCGCAGTTATAGCAGGAACAACATACCAACTGTTTCAAACTCTGTACATAAACAGTCAGATGTGGGTGACAGGGTATAACGCCGTGTATGGTAGCTTTGCTGCATTACCTTTGTTTTTGATATGGCTTCAGCTGTCATGGACGATAGTTTTATTTGGTGCAGAACTTACATATTCCATTCAGAACATGCACAAATATAGCTTCGACCACGACATCAAAAACGTTAGCCGTAGATATTCCGACTTTGTGGCATTGATAGTTTGCTCAGTAATCTTTGGCAGATTAGACAGAAATATGCCTCCACATACTTCTACACAGATAGCAGATGAATGTAAACTACCTATTAGATTGGTCAGAAGAACGCTTAGACTTCTGACAGAGCTAGATGTTATACACGAGATATTTACAGAGTCTGATGAAGAAGAGCGTGCATATCAACCATCGGTAGATATATCTGTATTTACCGTAGATATGCTTTTGCAAAGAATATACACTAATGGGTCAGAGCATTTTAAGATAAACACCAACGTGCAATATGTAAAACAATGGAGCACACTTAATGAGGCTTTGGAGAAATGCTATGAAGAAGGCAGAAAAACATTGATAAAAGACCTTGCATAAACCATATATTGTTTGCATGAAGACTATATACAGTTTAGGAACAAACAATATATAGTTTATATGGAAACTGTATATAATTTGAAATCTACATACATTTATATAGAACATTTTAAGGAGTAATTTTGTTAATGTTTTTGCATAGGTAAGACAGAAAACTATAATAACTTGAAATAAAAATATGCAAAGGATTATTTAATTCAATACTTTGTTTTTTATTTTTGTGAAATTACTTTATAGGGTCACACATAATATAACTAAGTGAAAAATATACCATTGTAGAAATTATGAATATACTTTACCCTGAAGAGCATAATACTTGCGAAAATTTTGTAGGTAGAGAAAATATCGGTTTTAAGAATATAACTCTTGAAAAAGGTAGCAGGTTTTGCATGGATAACTCCAAGAATGACTGCTCAATCTTTATGATAGATGGGAAAATATCTCTTAAACTTCAAGGGAAGTATAACGCAGAGATGGGGGCTAATGATATGTGCTTAGTGCCTAAAGGGTGGACAAATAGCGTAGTGGCAGAAGAAGATTGTAGCTTTGTGCTACTTATATGGACACGAACAGAAAAGCTATGCGACAAAGTGTTCTTCGAAGATTTGCCTCTCGTGTCAAGACCAAAAGACACCGGTACATACGTCATTAAGCAACACAAGCTACTCAAAAATGTTATACAGCAAATAAGACTTTACATAGAAATAGGCATGGGGTGCAAACACATGCACAAGATGAAACAAGACGAAGTTCTACTGATTATACGCTCAATGTATGACAAAAAAGAAGCAGCAAAGTTCTTTGCAACAACAATGCTTATAGGAAATGACTTTGTTAAGTTCGTACTTTCAAACTATAAGAACGTCAAATCAGTGAAAGAATTAGCTGCCATGTATAACGGCTCTATACGCTCTTTCAACAGAAAATTCTCAGAAAACTTTAACGAAAGCCCATACAAATGGATGACAATGAAGAAGACTGAAGAAATACTTGAACACATTTCTGACGTAAACTATAATATGCAAGAAATAGCATATAAATTCGGGTTTAGCTCAGCATCACACTTTACACGCTTCTTTGTGCAGACTTTCGGAGAAACTCCAACAAAAATGAGACAAAGAACTATCAAGGGAAGAAAATAAAGAATAAAAACTTACCGTCTCATCAAACTCAATAAACTCAAAAACTAATTACTATTTAGAGGTAAATACATCTGTATTATTTTCAAGGGAAAATACAATGGGTATCAAACATATCTATAGACTTAAAGATATATCTATGTAGCCTATGTGCAAACCATATATAATCTAGAAACAAACTATATATAGTTTATTCTCAAACAACATATAATTTAAGTTCAGAGTATATGTAATTGGTTATGCCGTATAAATAAAAAAGAAGTGATTGAAATATAAGAAAGAAGAAGACGGACTATGTTATGTGAAAAGAAAAACATTTATATAATCCTAAGCCTATGATATACAAGAACATACAACACAATGTTTTATAACATAGAAATTCATATAATAAAAAAAGGTTCTGCCATTTGTCTTTTCAACATCTGACAGAACCTTTTTATTTTTTAGTATACTAACTTCTTAATCCTTCTTTTTCTTGTTTTCTTTCTTAGCCAATAGCAATATGTTATATATATATTCAGTCATCCATTCCTCCGAATATCCGAGTTTTTCCTTGTACTGTTTCACAATCATTGCTGTTTTGTGCATATCATCTTCCTTCCACACTGGCTTCCTACATACTTTATTTACCGCCTTACGTGTCATGTTTCTAAGTGCACTCTTAGGTACAAATGGAACTCTAAGCTTCCATTGCATGATGTTTACCATTAACATCATAAAGTCATTTGAGAAGCCTTGAAACATGAATAGATATGGCTGTATGTCTTGAATGTTTCTACAATTTCTCTTAACTGATTGTTCTATTTCTTTGAAAAAGCCATCACTTAGTCCGTAATCACTCATTAACATTCTTTTCGATGCTGCTTTTTCTGCAACTCCAAGCTTACCATTTTGCGTTTGCACTTTGAATACTCTCTTAAAGTTTGCTATATCAGGTAAAGCTCTAATATTTGTCACTCCAAGTTGAGTAGCTATGACAGATTGAAAAAACACTCTTGTTAAAGACATAAAATCTTCAACATTGCCTACATTATCTTTCTTATTTATTCCGATAAAATCGAATAGTCCCATATAAAAATCACTTTATTTATGTATTGAATAAAACTGAATACTTACATTCATTTTTTACACTGCAAAGATAGAAAAAGTACTTTATAGTGCCTAATAATGTAGATAAAAGGTCAAGTTTAACATATATAAAGAGAAAGTGGAGTAAAAAAAAGAAAGTTTTTCTTTCTATTTTAATTAAAGAATGTATTTTTGCCGTTGGATATATCAACTTAAATATTTTAGAATTATGAAAGAATTGGTAGGAAAAATTGAAGCGTGCTATGCTAACTTCTTAGAAGACATCAAAGCACAAATAGAGAAAGGCAACAAAGCTGCAGGTACTCGTGCTCGTAAAGCAACTTTGGAACTTGAAAAAGCAATGAAAGAATTGCGTAAAGCTTCTCTTGAACACTCTAAAAAATAATCCACCTGATTATTTAAATGAAATTCTGATGTCCGAATTGCAGATAATGTGATTCGGACATTTTTTATATAAAAAAGACTAGAATACACAAGATATAACCAATGAAAAGTTAATGATTTTCAACAAGAGAATATACTATTAGAAAGGAATATCATAAGTTTATACAGAC
>JAUMWZ010000070.1 GCA_030529405.1 Bacteroides sp.
TTGTCGGTAGATGAGTTTAAGAAAAAGATAGATAATGGAGAGTTCTTGGAGTATGAAGAGGTTTATGAGAACAGGTTTTATGGCACTTTGAAATCGCAAGTAGAAGACGAAGTAAGAAAGGGCAATAATGTTGTTCTCGATGTTGATGTTGTAGGAGGTTGCAATATCAAGTCAATATACAAAGACAAGGCTCTTTCTGTGTTCATTCAGCCACCATCTATTGAAGAACTAGAAGCAAGACTTAGAGGCAGAGCAACAGACAGCGAAGAAACAATCAAAGACAGAATAGCAAAAGCAGAATATGAGCTTGGTTTTGCAGATAAGTTTGATGTAGTAATAGTAAATGATAATTTGGAGGAAGCACAAAACAAAACCCTAGAAGTGATTAAAAACTTCATAGAAAACAAGTAAATACAGTTTAGTAACAAACTATATACAGTCTGTTTATCAACTGTATATAGTTTGAATACAAAGTAAATACACTTTACAAGCACAGCAAATAGATGTTGAAAAAGAAGACAGTATTATTTTTTGGCTCATTCAACCCTATTCATATCGGACACACAGCCATTGCAAACTACATCTGTGAATGCCAAAACATAGATGAGTTGTGGTTTGTCGTTTCACCTCAAAACCCTTTCAAAGACAAAAAAGACCTTTGGAGCAATGAGGCTAGATTATCTTTAGTGCAAAAAGCCACTAGCGGATACAGCAAGATGAAAGCGTCTGATGTGGAATTTACTATGCCCCTACCTTCATATACGTACCACACACTGAAAAAGTTAGAACAAAACTTCCCCGACAGGGAGTTTATTTTACTCATAGGTTCAGACAATTGGATAAAATTTCAAGATTGGAAGAACTACGAAGACATAATATCTAATCATCACATAATGATATATCCACGGAAAGGATACAATATTTCTGATGCAAAACTTCCTATCACTAGAAACATTACTATAGTAGATGCACCTGAGATAGAAATAAGCTCAACATACATACGCAAAGCTATTGACGAGGATAAAAACTTGACTTTCTTTGTTCCTTATGGTGTTTGGGATATGATTGTAAAAATGAAAGCAAACAATTTGTTATGACGGAGCAAGTAGAAAGAAATTCGATAAAAGCATGGATATTGGCAGCAAGACCAAAAACTCTAACCGGAGCAGCTGCACCCGTACTTATATCTGGAGCAATAGCATATAACCACGGAACGCTAAAGATAGCTCCTTTTATTATATGTCTATGTTTTGCTTTCCTCATGCAAATAGCAGCAAACTTCATAAACGACCTTTACGACTACCTAAAAGGTAGTGACAAGGAAGACAGACTAGGACCAGAAAGAGCCTGTTCAAAGGGGTGGATAAGCGCAAAATCTATGCGAACAGCAACAATATTAACTTTACTTGTGGCATTATCACTAGGAAGTGCACTTATAAGCTATGGAGGAACAAAACTTATAATCATAGCTCTCCTCTGCGTATTGTTTGCATATCTCTACACAGGTGGTCCTTACCCACTTGCTTACAAAGGCTTTGGCGACATTCTTGTTCTTATTTTCTTCGGCATAATTCCAGTATGTTTTACCTACTATGTCATGTCTGGAGAGATAAACACTGTTGTTTTCTTATCATCTGTTTCATGCGGATTGCTTATAGACACACTCCTTGTCGTAAACAACTACAGAGATAGAATTCAAGACAAGCTAAGCAACAAGCAAACAATTATTGTAAAATTCGGCGAGCCATTCGGAAGATATTTCTACCTAACATTAGGGTTAATTTCACCTCTTATTTTTACTTTTTTCGTTTTCTACAATCACACTTTTGCCGCATTCTTACCACTATTATACATCATTCCCCACTTCATCACATGGAGAAAGATGTGCAAAATAAAAGAAGGAAAAGCATTGAACACAATACTCGCAGATACATCTAGAAATATGCTTATTATGTCTTTATTAGTATGTGTTGGCTTTGTAGCAGACAAACACTTCACTCTGTAACAACACACTGCTACAATATTAAGCCCTATACATCACTATCCTATTTTTCATTCATCAAAACCCCAAAACAAACTATACATCAATAACTTACAAACCATATATAGTTTATATCTAAATTATATACGATCTGTAGGTTGAATATATATAGCTAATATTCAAACAGTATACAGTTTTGCTAGTTTAAATAATTACACTCCCTATCATTGCTTTGTAAAGTAAAAATAACACCTAATAAATTGTTTAATTGATTATGGTTTAGTATTTTTGCGTCATATTTTACCATTCTATGAAAAGAAATATTCTATTATACGTACTAATAGCTACATTTTTTGTTAGTTGTGGAGAGTACAACAAGGTTATAAAGAACCCTGATCATAACGTCAGATATGAAGCGGCTAAGAAATATTTTGCAAATAAAAAATATTCTAAAGCAGCTTTCCTACTGAATGACCTTATAATTATATATAAGGAAACAGACAGAGCAGAAGAATCTCTTTATATGCTTGGTATGTGCTATTACAATGACAAAGATTATCAAACTGCTGCACAGACATTTGTTACTTATGCTAACTCTTATCCAAGAGGTAGTTTTGCAGAAATGGCTAGATTTTATGCAGGAAAATCATTGTATTTAGATTCGCCTGAAGCAAGATTAGACCAATCTGCTACTTACAAAGCCATCGAACTGTTGCGCGCTTTCCTAGAAACACACCCTACAAGCGAACATAAATCAGAAGTAGAAAGTATGATATACAGCTTGCAAGACAAGCTAGTTCTGAAGGAACTATACTCCGCAAAGCTTTATTACAACCTAGGAAATTATGGTGGAAACAATTACCTGTCTTGTGTTATCACGGCACAAAATGCTCTTAAAGAGTATCCTTATACAAAACACAGAGAGGAACTGTCAATACTTATTCTTAGAGCAAAGTATGAAATGGCTTTCAACAGTATTGAAGAAAAGAAAGAAGAAAGATACAGAGAGACCATAGATGAGTTTTATTCATTCGTAAATGAATTTCCAGACAGCAAGTATCTAAGAGAGGCTGAGAAAATATTTAAGGCAGCAAAGAAAGTAATAAAAGAATAAACATAGAAATAATTATGGATAACAAAAAAACAAACGCACCTACAACAACAGTTACAAGAGACTTGATGGACTTGTGTGAAGATACAGGAAACATCTATGAAACAGTTGCAATTATAGGTAAAAGAGCAAACCAAATAAGCATAGAAACAAAGAAAGAACTTACAGAAACATTAGAAAGATTTGCTTCTTCATTCGAAGACAACTTAGAAGAAGTAACTGAAAACTCAACACAAAATTCTGTTTCTATACACTACGAAAAGCAACCTAAACCTACACTTATAGCAACCCAAGAATACATTGAGGGAAAAATATATTTCAGAAGAGCTGATAGAGAAAAAGGTAAAAAAGAATCAGAAGAATAATTATAAAGAATATATTTATCACTATAGCCGAGCAGACAGATAAAGCTTGGCTATATTATTATACAGCAAATTATAGAAGAGAGAAAAAGCCATATTCATCGACAAATAAAGTGGCTTAAAACGACAACTTAAACAACAATAACTAATACCATAAAAATATGATACAAAGAATACAAACTGTATATCTACTACTCTCTGCAGTAGCCATAATACTTGCAATATTTATGCCAGTAGGATTTATTTATACAACAAATGGAGTAGAAGCTCCACTACATTTGTATGAGAGTTACTGGGGTTTACTAGGAATTTTATCCATTGCAGCAATAATAAATATAGGCACTATATTCTTATTTAAGAACAGAATACTTCAAATAAGATTTTGTTCGTTCAACAGCCTTATATTGTTGGGTTTCTATATAGCAGCAGTTACATTCTACATTATGATGGACACAACTCTATTTTCTTTTAGAATAAACTGGACACTATGCTTACCTGCAATAAGTATCATACTTAACATACTTGCAATAAGAGGTATAGCAAAAGACGAAGCATTAGTAAGAGCAGCAAATAGAATAAGATAACAGCAAGATAAACGATATAAAAACGTCCGATAAGAAATCTTATCGGACGTTTTTATTATATATAGTTTCTTCTAAAAGAGTATTGCAGTATTTGAAAACTGTATATTGTCTACATGCAAATCATATATCATCGACTTACAAACTGTACATATCTTACAAGGAAACAATGCACAGTTTAGAAACACTCAATAAATCAAGTGTTTATTTAGGCAAACTTATAGGAAACACATCGCTAGGCACGTGTTGCGAATGTATTATCTTTTTCATCTTCTTCACTACTTTAGGATACTTCTCTGCCAAGTCATTATCTTCGTGAATATCCGTTGCCAAGTCGTAAAGATGTACTTTGCCGTTTTTCACAACCATCTTCCAATCTCCCATTCTTAAAGCTAACTGGCGCGTTTCATTAAATTCCCAATACAAGAATTTATGTTGTTTTTGTTTTCCATTTCCCAACATAGTAGGTGCAAAAGAAATACCGTCAAAATAGTCTTTTTCTACATTCTTGTTAGAATATCTCTTCTTCATATTCTTAACACCTATAATATCACAAAACGTAGGCATAACATCATAGAAAGCAAGTATATGGTCATTAACCGTATTTGCTTCTATCTTTTCAGGCCATCTAGCTATAAATGGCACCCTAATTCCTCCCTCGTAGCACGAACGCTTACGTCCTTTAAGCACACCATCTCTACCAAAGAAAGCTGGGTCAGCACCACCTTCTTCGTGAGGACCATTATCGCTGGTAAATATTATAAGGGTATTTTTATCAAGTCCTTTTTCCTTTAGTTTCTCAATAATCTCGCCAACATACAAATCCAGCCTTGTTATCATTGCAGCAAACTGTGCTCTAGTATTATTTATTGCATGATATCTAGATGGGTTATCTCCTTTATAGTTTCTATCATCAATGAATTTACTCTTATACTCATCTACTATAGAATCTTGTGGCTGAACTAGCTCGGCATGAGGTAAAGTATATGTCAGCAATCCAAAGAATGGTTTGTCTGCTGACTGACTATCAATCCACTCTAGTGCCTTATGATGTATTATGTCAGAGGCATATTGAGGACGCTTAAAGTATTCGTTTCCTGTCATAGAATACTTTATATTCTCGTCCATAATAACCCTTACTACTTCCTTATCTCCAAGCCGTTTGCTATATCTATTCAAGAAGTTTGGATAGTAAGAGTGTGCCTGAAACTGACATATATATCCATAGAATTCGTCTACTCCACGCTTATCTGGCGTAGAAACTGAGCCCTCATATCCCCCAGCCCATTTACCAAACATACCTGTGTTATACCCATTGTCTTTCATAATCTCAGGCAATAAGATGTGGTTTTCTGCATAAGGGTGTTGCCCAACAACAGTAAACTCCTCATTGTTTCCATACATCATTCGGGCTGATTCTTTCCAATACTCTTTATTTCCTCTTACCTCTGTGTGTCCGGTATGTTGTCCTGTCATCAACGATGCTCTCGACGGCGCACTAACAGGACTACCAGCATAGGCTTGAGTAAACCTCATTCCTTCTCTAGCCATATTGTCTAAATGCGGAGTGCGTATAAGTTTCTGACCATAGCAAGCTAAGTCGCCATATCCCATATCATCACACATTATGAAAATGATATTAGGCTTGCTGTTTTGTGATAAAGCGAATAAAGGAGAAAGTAACATTCCTCCAAAAACAGGAATATGTTTGTAGTTCATCGTATAAGAGTATTTTTTATTTCAAAGGCAAATATACAATAATAAGGTGCTACAAACAACAGACAAATGACTTTAAGAACAAAAATATAATGCAATTACATTGCCTTTGTAGACTATATATAAAATAAAAATAGATTATATATAGTCAATATGTAAACTATACATTGCTGACTTCTAAACTATATATCACTCTCAGATATAGTTTGTATGGATTATTTGGATATAAAAAATCCTCCATATACCAGAACTTATCTTGTATATGGAGGACTATATATTTTCCGCAGATTATTATTTCTCTGCTTTGAATCCTAATTCGTTTACTTCTATTCTTGCTTTTTCAGCATTTGGACTTGTAGCCTCTATTTTAACAAATCTTGCCTTTATAGATTTATCGAACGAAACAGTTTGAGGAATAGGGTTATTCACTATATTGCTGAACTCGCCATTGCTTATTACCTCCGTCCAACTATTACCGTCAAGACTAACTTTAACACTATATTTGAATGCAATGTTTGTTTTATAATCTGCATTTATAGGAGCGTAAGTAAAACCTAAAAGGTTATGTTCTACTCCTAAATCTATTGTTATAGGTTGAGTTTCAACTACCTTCCAAGTTTTTCTATCAATATTATTGAAGTCTTGATTGCTTACGGTTTCTTTTATTTCTTCAGCAAAGAAAGCTCCAACGTTGCTTATATTTGCCAGTGCTCTTGTTTTGTTAATAGTAATCTTTATAGCATCTGTTTTCACTGCATTAAATCTCACCATTCTCTTATAGCCTATTGTAGTTCCTCGTGCTATTTGCTTCCATTGACCATTTACACTTGCTTCAATAGTAAATTCTTCTACTCTTTGTCCCTTAGTAATATCTTCTTGTAGCATAAACACGTTTACATCTGTTGCATTTTTTAGTTTATAGACCACAGATTTGCCTTCTTTTAGTTTCTTATAAACATTTGGTTTTGCCACAAAATTATTAGAGAATGTTTTGTCTATGTATGTAGAAAACTCTTTAAGCCTGTTTACATCAGCCTCATTTATAAGACCTCTTCTATCTGGAGGAATGTTTAGTAGTAGCACAGAGTTATATCCCACAGACTCGAAGTATATATTCATAAGGTGTCGCAAAGACTTAACCTTGCTGTCTTGTGATTTATGATAGAACCAACCTGGACGTATTGACACATCAACTTCAGATGGATACCAGAACAACTCTGTTGCTTTAGCCAATATTTCTCTACTGCCTAGGTCTTTAGACTTATTGCGTACATCTAATCTTCCATTATTTTCTTTTGCACGCGAGTATACCTCAGGTGTAAGCACTGTTGCACTCCACTCTGTTTCTCTACCGAGTCCGCTTTCATTACCTACCCATCTGACGTCATCTCCCATTATTGCCATCACAGCTTTAGGTTGTAACTTTTGTATAGTCTTATAGAATGCGTCCCAATCGTATATTTGTTTCTTTCCATTTGGTCCTTCGCCATTGGCTCCGTCAAACCAAACTTCGTGTACTTCGCCATAGTTTGTCAAAAGTTCTGTTAATTGCTCAATGAAAAACTGATTATATTTAGGCGAGTCTCCATAGCAATCTGCATTCCTGTCCCAAGGAGATAAGTAAACACCGAACTTCATTCCATACTTATCACAAGCTTGTCTTAGTTCTTTTACAACATCACCTTTGCCGTATTTCCATGGCGACGACTCTACAGAATGCTTTGTTGTTTTTGTTGGCCATAGGCAGAAACCATCGTGGTGCTTAGCTGTTAGTATTACCATCTTAAAGCCTGTTTCTTTAAGGCTTTTTACCCATTGTTCTGCATCTAGTTCTGTTGGATTGAATAGTTTAGGGTCTTCTTTTCCGTCCCCCCATTCTCTGCCTGTAAAGGTGTTTATACCGAAGTGTAAGAAAGCTGTTAGTTCCATCTTTTGCCAATCTAATTGTTGCTTTGTAGGAACAAGTCTGGCAGCCATATCTACCTTTTGTTGTAGTGTTGCGTTAGCAGGAAACTTGACATTCTTAACGTAATATCCCTTCTTTTGCGCGTTTATATTTATCGCAGCAGAAAGAAGAAAAGCAAATAATGCGATGTTCAAATAAATTTTCTTCATAGAGTGAATATTGGTTTTACGTATTTGGTAACGCAAATATAGTTATTTACTTGGTTAAACAAAACTTATCCTTTCGTTTGAGAAATATATTTAGTGTTTAATGTATATAATATATTGATTTTAGAACCAATATACACTTTATCATATAACCATATATAGTTTATATTTTGACGATATACAGTTTGGAAATAGACTATATATATTTTATAAAT
>JAUMWZ010000071.1:0-2377 GCA_030529405.1 Bacteroides sp.
TCAGCTATATACGGTTTACAAATCAAGTATATACAGTTTAAGATTAGACCATATATGGTTTGCAAAACAGCCATAACACACTTCTTTGCAACCGTTTTATGCCCTACCTGCAAAGTAAGCATAAATAATTGTTGAATGATAATTAAAGATATGCTTTTTTGTTATGTAGATAAAAGCATATATATTTGAGCTTATCAATGAAAACACAATGAACACCGATTACGAGTACTTCAAACGAGATATAAGCTGGCTTTCTTTCAACTACCGAGTGTTGTTGGAGGCAACAGACGAAAACCTTGACATATATGAAAGGATAAACTTTCTGTCAATCTATTCATCAAACCTTGAGGAGTTTTATAAGATTAGAGTGGCAGACCACAAAGCTATATCGACGGGTAGAGCAAAAGAAGAAGACGAAACCATAAAGAGTGCAGAACAACTCATTCGTGACATAAACAAAGAAGTAATCAAACAGATTGGCAAGCGAGAAGAGATATATAGACATCAGATACTACCTGAACTTGCACGCCAAAACATAGTGTTCTGTCAGAGCCATGAGGAGCTTTCGCAAAGACAGAAAGAATATACAAAAAACTATTTCAGGCAAGATATATTCCCATATCTGCAACCTGTGCCAATCACTCTAAACAAGATAAAGACATTTATAAGAGATAACAGAATATATATCGTAGTTCGTTTGCTCGAAAATTGTCATTGCACAGCAAACAAAGAAACCACTGAACCGCTGTATTTCGTTATCAAACAGCCTTATGCCAAAGTACCACGTTTCTTGGAACTACCGTCTGACGACGACAAGAAATATATTATGTACACAGAAGATATTATCAAAGCAAACCTTGGCGAGATATTCCCCGGATATGTGGTAAACGGCTCTTACTGCATAAAAATATCACGTGGGGCAGACATTGTTATTGATGAGCAGGCAAAAGGTAAAGAGTTGGTCAAAGAATTAAGAGAGAAGGTGAAGAAACGCAAGACTGGTTCAGTGTGTCGCTTTGTATATGACAAGGCAATGCCAGCAGACTTTTTGTGTTTTCTAACAGATGCTTTCGATATAGGCAAAGAGGAGCTGATGCCGGCAGAAGCACATCTTAACAGCGAAGATTTAAGAATGTTGCCCGATATTAGAGCTAACAAACAGAAAGCTGTTAAGCCTAAGACAGAAAAACTAACAGTGCTGAACAAGGCAGAGTCTATATTCAAGTATGTGGCAAAGAAAGACCTAATTCTGCACTATCCTTACCACTCTTTCGACCACTTCATACATTTCTTGCACGAAGCAGCTAATGACCGTCACACTACAGAGATAATGACAACTCAATATAGGGTGGCAGAGAATTCGGCAGTTATCAATGCGCTAATGGCAGCAGCACAAAACGGGAAGAAAGTGACTGTGTTTGTCGAGCTAAAAGCAAGATTTGACGAGGAAAATAACCTCTCTACTGCCGAGATGATGGAGAGTGCGGGGATAAAGATAATATACAGTATGCCTGGACTAAAGGTACACTCTAAGGTGGCACTTATTGTCAGAGAAAGTGAGAAAAAAGCAAATATAAAGAGCTATGCTTACGTTAGCACGGGAAACTTTAACGAAAAGACAGCAAGATTATATGCCGACTGCGGTCTGTTCACCTCAGACGAGGAGGTAGTGAACGACCTAAGAAAACTATTTTCAACGCTACAAGAGCGACAAAATCACACATTCAACTCCATATTAGTATCGCAATACAATATGCTTGATGAATTAAACAGACTCATAGACAACGAAATCTGCAATGCAAAGAATGGCAAACGAGGCCGAATTGTGCTAAAGATGAACGCACTGCAAGAGATAACTATGATAAACAAACTATATGAAGCATCACAAAGCGGAGTAGAGATAGACCTCATAGTAAGGGGGATTTGTTGCCTGATACCTAATAGAGAATACAGTAAGAATATACGAGTGACCCGCATAGTAGATACTTTTCTTGAGCACGCACGTGTTTGGTACTTTTATAGTGATGGAGAAGAAAAAGTCATGATGGGCTCGCCTGACTGGATGAAACGCAATCTTTACAAGCGCATTGAAACAGTGGTAAAGGTAAAAGACAAAGACATCAAGAGGCAGTTGATTGATATGTTGGAAATACAGCTTAAAGATAATGTGAAAGCATGCTTTGTAGATGAAAACCTAAACAACGTGTTCAAACAGCCAAAGGCAGAAGAACCACGCATCAGAGCGCAATATGCTTTTGCCGACTATGTGCATAGACTGAACTGTCAGTAACCATCGGGGACGACAACTCTGTATATACCGCAAACCAGACATATTCATCACTCCTTTTTAGACAAAGTATAACTCATAAACATCTTG
>JAUMWZ010000071.1:2477-3878 GCA_030529405.1 Bacteroides sp.
AACCAGACATATTCATCACTCCTTTTTAGACAAAGTATAACTCATAAACATCTTGCATACAATCCGTATGCAAGATATTTATGAGTCTTTTCCAAACCGTATATAACTAATTTCTAAATTGTATATAGTTTGGAAATAAATTATACATAATTTGAAAGCAAACTGTATACAGTTTAGAGGATAATCGTACACGGTCGAACAACTCACTGTATATCAAGCACATCGAATACAAGGATATCTTGCTGTTAAATACACGTATAAAAACAAATCGGTGCAAGATAAATAACATATCCTGCACCGATTATCACTTACATCATAATGTTATCTCACGACAACATTGGAGTAAAAACTGCTAGAGATTCTTCTTTACAGTTGCTACATTCTGCCATGAACCTCCGTTTATGACATTCTTTACTCCATTGCTCTCTAATATCGATTTTGCCTGACCACTACGATTACCGCTGCGGCAAAAAACTACTATTGTTTCACTGTGCTTCTTAAACACATCTATCGAATCTGCTACCACGTCTAAAGGAATGTTTACAGCTCCTTCCACACTTCCTGATGCATACTCGGCAGGTGTTCTTACATCTACCAAGAAAACTTTACCTCTTAATGCCTCAGAAAGCTCACTCTCGTTGGCTTGAGAAAATAGGTTCTTAAATAATCCGAACATAAATACTATTATAAATATTGATACTGTAAATGAAATTATCTTTTTAATACTTTGCTTTGACATACAAAATCTGTTTTAGGTACGTTTGTTTGAGAAATTGCTCCAAATCCACCAGCAACATCAGTGAAGTTACGGTAGCCTCTAGATAATAATATGCTCGATGCAATCATACTTCTATATCCGCCAGCACAGTGAATGTAAAAATGCTCATCTTTAGGCAATTCAGAAATCCAATCATTGATATATGCCAGTGGTTTACTATAAGCGTCTTGTATATGCTCTGCAGAATACTCGCTCTCCTTTCTTACATCTATCACAAGGCTATCTTTCTTTTCGTCCAATTCCTTAGCAAACTCTGTGGCAGATATGCTACGTACAGAGTCAATTTCTTTTCCTGAACTTGCCCATGAATTGAATCCACCTTCAAGATAACCTAACACATTGTCGAAACCAACACGACTCAGACGTGTGATAACCTCTTCCAATCTGTCAGCATCAGATACTAAAACGATAGGCTGCTTCACATCAACTATCATTGCACCTGCCCAAGGAGCAAAATCGCCATCAATTCCGATGTTGATTGAGCGAGGAACAAATCCTTTTGCAAAAGTGCTTGGAGTTCTAGTGTCTAGTATCAGCGCACCAGTTGAGTTTACTGTTTGTTCAAATAGCTTCACATTCAACGGTTGCATTCCTCTATTTAGAACACTATCGAAGTTATCATA
>JAUMWZ010000071.1:3888-8021 GCA_030529405.1 Bacteroides sp.
GCTACATTTCCACCAAAATAAGCAGGTGGAGGCAAAAGTCCATCAATTACCGAGGCAATGAATGCTTCTCTGCTCGGTTGGTTAAGAGCATAGTTCACTTTTTTCTGATTACCTAAGCTATCAACAGTCTCTTTCATCATGTTTTTTCCGCACGCTGAACCCGCACCATGACCTGGATATACAGTTACATCATCTGCAAGTGGCAGTATCTTGTTGTATAAACTATCATACAACAAACCTGCAAGTTCCTCTTGAGTAAGGTTTGCTGCCTTCTGTGCTAAGTCTGGTCTGCCCACATCTCCAAGAAAGAGTGTATCTCCACTGAATATTGCTTTGTCCTTACCGTCTTCATCAATTAGAAGGAAACAACTGCTTTCCATCGTGTGACCAGGTGTGTGTATGACTTTAATCTTTACTTTTCCTACGTTGAAAGTCTGTCCGTCTTCGGCAACAATAGCTTCAAATCCCGGCTTAGCTGTAGGTCCATAAACTATTGGAGCCTTTGTTTTGCTACTAAGGTCAATATGTCCGCTAACGAAATCAGCATGAAAGTGTGTTTCAAATATATATTTCAGAGTTGCATTATCTGCTTTGAGTCTGTCCAAGTATGGAGCAACTTCTCTCAAAGGGTCTATAATTGCGGCTTCACCATTTGATGTGATGTAGTAAGCACCTTGTGCCAAACAGCCAGTATAAATTTGTTCTATCTTCATAGCTTTAATATTTGGTTTTACATTTATATGCAACAAAGGTGCAAGTTTATTTTATAACGTACAGCTACTTTTGTTACACAAGAGTTTTTTTCATCGTAAAATAGTTTCTTTGAGTATAATATACACTCCCATTACAAGCACAAACCAGCCGAAAGCGGGTTTAAGTTTTCCTCCATCTATACGGTGTGACAGCAACATTCCTATAAATATGCCGATAACGGCAAACACTGTCACGAACGAAAGCAAACGCCAATCTAGTTGCGACAAATTACTTTCTCCGAGAAAACCGATAAGAGATTTGGCAGAAATTATTACTAACGAAGTTCCCACTGCTTCTTTCATTGGCAACCGACCTAGTATTACTAATGCAGGAATGATAAGAAATCCTCCACCAGCACCAACAAGCCCTGTTAGTGTGCCTACTACAAGTCCCTCAACGAGTATTAAGTAATATGGCAAACCCCTCTTTGAACTTTCTTTTGCTTCCTTATTACTGCTTTTCTTAATCATACTGAATGAAGACACAAGCATAAGAACAGCAAAAATCAGCATCAACAACATACTACGACTAAGTACAAAGCTACCCACTCGCATTATCTCTAAAGGAATGTTTGGAATGACATATGCTCGTGTGAGATATACTGCTACTATCGACGGCAATCCAAACAGAACGGCTATGCGAACATTAACCAACCCACGATTGAAGTAAGAGAAACTGCCTACAACACTTGTTATTCCCACGATAAACAAAGAACAAGCTGTGGCAACAACGGGGTCAATACCAAACAGATAAACAAGAACGGGAACGGTAAGAATACTTCCTCCGCCTCCAATAAGCCCTAAAGTGACTCCTATAAGTATTGAAGCCAAATATCCTGCAACGACAAGCATAACTGATTAAATATTGATTATCCAACAAAGATGTGCATTTGTTTGCTATCGTACAGTTACTTTTGTCACACAAGGAAGGTTTTATTTGTAAAGAGAGAAAAAGAAGCCAAAAGAAAAGGAGATGTTTTTAATGGAAGTAAAGCATAAAGAACTGACTTCTAAACCATATATAGTCTAGAAACAAAATATATACAGTTTAGAAGTCAGCTATATACACTCACTAAAAGAAACAAAGGGTGAGAGATGAAAAAACACTTTTTCAAGAAAGCGAAAGTTCCTCCTTAATCTCTACATTATCATTGAAGTTTATTTCTATTGTATGTTCTTTGCCATCTCCTGCCTTATGATCTTTAATCTTGCCTTTTGATAATACTATTTTAAGTTTAACAGACTCCTCTCCGTTCCTTTCAAGTTCTTTAAGGGTAAGAGTTCCCTCCTTAAAACGAACATAAGTATTTTTAAGTGACGGACGCCTACTAGACACAAATAATGTTTCTCCATTCTTTTTGCAAACAAAATACAAATACCACCCTTCATGATCATCTTCTACTTTAGTAAGGTCTATAGTTTTACCTTCATGAAAAGTCTTATCCAATTGCATACGTATAAAATCTTTCCCATCTTCAGAAAAATGCAGACATAGGTCATAGTGCCCCTCACCAAGATAATCCTCTCTCACTTCTGCATTGAATATTCGTTTGACAACCCCATCTATTTTGACAGTGTTAAGAGGAATAGACGGTTCTTGTGGCAATGGATTAGGGTCATCGTCTTTAGAGCAAGACAAAAGGGATAAAGACAAGACAAACAATGTTGCAAAAACGAAAGCTACTCTCGCTGTAATTGCATAAATTCTCTTTAAGTTCATAGTTGAAAATGTTTTAAGTTAGTAATACATATTTATCAGATATAATCTTATGACAAAGATAGTTATACAAATTTATTTTCCAAACATCTTGACTCATTCTTTTCATTCATATATGTTGTTAACTAAAAACAATAAGCCAGCTTTGTAAGCTATATATAGTCTTAAAATAAACCATATATAGTTTGAAAATAGACTATATATAGCTGACTTACAAACTATATATAGTCAAAAAAAGCAGATGTATATAGTCAAAAACAAGGTTAAATATTACCACTAAGACAGTAAAGAAAGAAACCAGGAAAGAACTATTCACTATAAGACAGGTGTAATACCTAATTCTTAACAAGCAACCTACTTCTGTCACACAAGCCTAACCCTATTTCTCCCCAAAACAACTATACCCTCCAGCTCAAGTTGCTTAAGTAGCCTCGACACAACAGCCCGTGCAGTGCCAAGTTCAGTAGCCAGTTGTTCGTGAGTGATATGTATTGTCTTGCTATCTGTCAGTTCCACTTTCTTCTTTATTAACGACAAAAGCCTCTCGTCTACTTTCTTAAAAGCTATCTCGTTAATCGTTTCGAGCAACTCCTCAAAACGCTTATGGTACGAACGAAATATATAGTTCAGCCATTCAGGGTAGTCTTTCATCAGTATCGCAACTTTGTCTATCGGCAAGAAAAGTATCTCTGCGTCCTCCTCTATCTCCACCTTGACCTTACTCGTATCATTGTGCATACCTCCGAGAAAGGACATTATGCAACTCTCTCCCGCTTTTATGTAGTAAAGCAATATTTCTCTGCCGTCGTCGTCAGTGCGAATCACTTTCATAACCCCCTTTGCCACAATCGGAATGGAACGAATGTGTGAGTTTTCGTTGAGTATCACACTGCCCGATTTGTACGTTTTCAGTATGCTGTGTTCGTATAGTTTCTCTACCAGCTGTGGCGAAGAACGAAACTCTGTAACCTCATCTAAATGTTTCATAATTACAAATATACAAGTTTTGCATTAAATAAAAAATCGGAGGATATGCTTTGTTGCTACCCTCCGACTGCTGACTGTTAAACCAAGCCTTATATGGCTACTTTCTAATTTGTATATTGTTTATTTCTCAGCTATATATTGTTTACTTGTCAGTCATATACAGTCTATTTCCAAACTGTATATGGTTTGCAAACTGTGTGATAACCACCTTTACAACACGTGTTTAATCTTCCCCTCTGCTATGCGAAGAACGTCGCCGAAAACTCCACGTGCCGTAACCTTAACTCCTGCACCTGCACCTTGCACAACAATAGGACGGTCGCCATAACTCTCTGTATAAATCTCGAAACAACAGTCTGCACTTGTTAGCGAACCTATTGGAGAGAAACGTGGAATCCTATCCACCTTTGCCACCAAAGAATATTGCTGTGTGCTGTCGTCCCAAGTCACTTCGCCCGTATATCTAAGCACTTCATCTTCTCCACACAGACTTTCTTTTGTCTTGATATGCTCAGTCAGTTCGTGTTTTCTTTCAGTAAACTCATCTTTTGTTATGTGTTGCAAGGCTGGTGGCACTAAGCTTTCAAGCTGAACATCTTCTCTTTCGCAGTTAATGTCAAGCTCTCTTGCCAAGATTATTAACTTCCTTGCCACATCTTCACCACAAAGGTCTTCTC
>JAUMWZ010000072.1 GCA_030529405.1 Bacteroides sp.
CAATAAACTGGTATGGGGAGTTATATATAGAAAGACTTATAATGATATAAGTTATGGTTATAGTTCACATATTGCAGGACTGATTAAAGAAGGTCTTGTTGAGTCGTTTGATGTGTGATAGTTCTATTATAGTGTCGTCTGTAGCAGGTGTAAAGGTTGTCCTTTACACCTCTTTTTTTGCCCCTTAACTTTGGGGTATATAACATAAAGACAGTCTGTATGGCAAAGAAATTAACTCCTGATTACATAGAGTTGGTAGCTAAGTTTAATGCGACCGAGGCGCAACACGAGATTAACAAGCTCACAGAAGCTACCAAAGCTCTACAAGAAGAAAAGAAGAATCTAAAGAAAGTTCAGCAAGAACTTGTCTTGCAAGGAAAGAAGAACTCGGAAGAGTATAGAAACCTTACCAAAGCAATAAACTCATGCAACAGTGAGATAAACAACAACTCACAGAAGATGGATGTTCTTGAAGGCAAGCTCGATAAGGCTTCAATGAGTACTGCACAGCTTGAGAAGATGCAGAAGAAGCTAAGGAAAGCCCTCAAAGATACCGTCGAGTCGCTAAACCCAGAGGAATATGGACGACTAAAGAAGGAACTGTCCGCCGTGGATAAGCAAATCAAAATAAACATGTCTGGGGTTAAAGGGCTGAAAGAGCGTTTCCTTGAGTTTATCAAGACAAAGCCTACAATAACAGGTTTCTTCGTTGCAATAGGTGTGGCGATAGGAAAGCTTTTTGTCAATAATATAGGCAAGATTCATAAGACACTGGAAGACTTTGAATATGCCAATGCCTCGTTAGCTGCTACCATGGGCAAGAGTCGTAAGGAGATAAAAGCTCTGACAGATGATGCCAAAAGGCTGGGAGAGTCCACCTCGTATTCAGCCAGTCAGGTATCTAACCTTCAGCTGGAACTTGCAAAACTCGGATTTTCTGAAAGAGAGATCCTTGATATGACAGAGAGCGTACTTCTGTTTGCTAACGCAACGGGAGCAGAACTTTCTGATGCTGCCTCTCTTTCTGGAGCTGCGCTGAGAGCATTCAACCTTGACGCCAGCGAGTCAGAGAGGGTAACAAGTGCTATGGCAGTGGCTACAACAAAAAGTGCACTAGACTTTTCTTACCTAGAAACCTCAATGTCTACAGTTGCCCCCGTTGCCAAGGCTTTTGGGTTCTCAATAGAAGAAACCCTCTCTCTTCTTGGCACATTAGCTAATAGCGGTTTTGATGCTTCTACTGCTGCAACAGCTACAAGAAACATCATTCTTAAGCTTTCCGATTCTTCGGGAGAGCTGGCTAAATCTCTTGGTGGTCCTATTAAATCTCTCGATGATTTAGCACCAGCTCTAAAGAAGTTAAAAGCAGAAGGCATAGATCTTGCTAAAGCACTTGAGCTTACAGATGTAAGAAGTGTAGCCGCATTCAATACTTTTGTTGATGGCTCTGATAAACTTGTTGAGTTAAGAGATGCTGTTACTGACGCAGGTGATGCCATGCAGGCTATGGCTGATGAGAAAATGA
The DNA here is from genome assembly GCA_030529405.1 of Bacteroides sp. GTDB lineage: Bacteria > Bacteroidota > Bacteroidia > Bacteroidales > Bacteroidaceae > JAUMWZ01. The sequence continues at coordinate 1,526 of JAUMWZ010000072.1, forward strand.
ATACCTCTAGAGGTAGTACAGAGCTGTTCGTTTCTGCTTTAGAAGGTCTTATACTAAAGTTCTCTTTCATGCTAGATGTATTCAGAGCAGGTATAGATGTAGCTACTTTCTTTGTTAGCTCCATCTCTTGGCTTATAGATACGTACAATAGCCTTGGAGTAGCTGCTAAAACAGTGTTGAATACTCTGGGTACATATATAATAGCTACTAAAACCCTTGTTGCCCTCAAGATAGCAGATGGTAAAACAACAATAGCCAATTTCATTGTTGAAAAATCTCATCTGGCTATAACCAAGGCTCAAGTGCTATGGACTAATGCTGCGACACTTGCCTTAAGTGCTAAAGAGAAAGTCATAGGAGTTCTGACAGGTAAAATAGCTCTTGCTAAAGTAGCTACTGCAGCTTGGAACTTTGTTCTTAATATGAACCCTTTTGTTGCTATTGCTTCTGCTATTGTTGGTGCTGTAACTTTGGTGGCTTCTTTCGCTTCTAAGACTGAAGAAGCTACGGAAGCACAAAAGGAGTTCAATGATATAGAAAAGGAAGCCAATGAGGCTATTAAAGATAAAAGAGCTAGAATAGAGAGACTGACGAGTATTATAAATGATCACACTCTGTCTCAAGAAGCCAGGATAGCTGCTCTAAAAGAGTTAAAGAGTTTAATTCCAGACCTGCAGGAGGAGATGTCCAAAGAAGGAGATATTATAATTAAAAACACCAAAGCTATTGATGACTATCTTACTAAGCTAAAAGATGTGCATAAGCAGAAAAAACTAGAGGAAAAGCTAAGTGATATATCAGTTGAGGAAGATGAGATTAACGAAAAGATAAAAGATAAGAGCCTTTCTAGTAAGGAAAGAGAAAAATTAAACAAGAGACTAGACCAAATAAAAACAGATAAAAAAGTATATACTGATCTTTATAAAAATGTTTTTGCAAAGAATGCTGATAGACAAAAAAAGGCAGATGAGATAAAAGAATCTCAAAAGGGCTACTTAGAGAAATTAGAAGACGAAAGAAAGGCTATTGAAGAAAGAAAAGCAGAAACAGAGGAAGAACAAAGAAAAAAGAATAGAGATTTAGAAGCAAAGAATGAAGAGATAAGAAGAGCTAGGGAGATAGGAACAAAAGCTTATGCTAAATCTCAGAAAGAAAAGAGACTAAAAGCACTTAAAGAAAAGGAGGAACAAGAAAAGAAAGCAGCTGAAGAAGCAGCAAGAGCAGCAGAAGAAGCCGATAAGACAGCTATCAAAAAAGCTCAAGATAACAAGAAGAAAAGCCTTGATGATTTAGAAGACTTAGGCTTAAAGCAAAGAGCCATTTATGAGCAACAATATGCTGATGGAGTAATCAGTAAAGAGAAATATGCTGCCTTAATGTCCTCTTGGGAAGCCCAAGAAGGCGAGAAGAGATTAGAAATAGCTAAGACCTATGAAAAAGAAATCAAGGATATAAAATTCAATAATGAGGAGACAAAAGAGAAAACAATATCTCAGGCTTCAACAGATGTCTCAAAACTGAATCTTGATGCTATGAGGAAGAAAGCCATCTTCGTTGAAACTTTACGTAATACAGTCTTTGATTTCAAAGATGAGTTTAAGCTCAATTCTGTACAAGAAGAACTAAACCTTGAACTTGTTGCTCTTGAGAGTTTCTACCAAGCTAAACTTGAGATTATAAAAGAGGGAGTAGCCAAAGAACTTATAACTAAGGAAGAAGGTGCAGAGAAAGAAAAGGAATTGCATGCTCTTTTACAACAAGCCAAGCTTCAATTAGAAAAAGACTTCCATAGTAAGAAGTTCTCTATACTGGAAAATTACGGTCTTATAAGCTTCAAAGAACATTTGGAGAAAGAGTTGGAAGAACTTAAAGTCCATAAAGAAAAAGGACTTTTGACAGAGGAAGAATACTCAAGAGCTTTAGGTACTATCCGTTTCTCTGCTTGGAATAAACAGTTTGAACAGTACTCACAAATGTTCTCTGATGCAGTAGAAGCTTTACGCTCAGCAGAAATAGCCAATATGGAAGCTAAATATGATGCAGAGATACAAAGTGCCGAGGGCAATGCAGAACGTGTAGAACAACTTGAGCAAGAAAAGGCTGAAAAGAAACTTGAGATAGAGAAGAAGTATGCAGATGTTCAATTCGCTATAAAAGCAGCTCAAATAGCTTCTAACACGGCACTTGCTATCATTGAAACTCACGCTTCTCTTGGTGGTTGGACTCCTTGGGCTATTGCCGCAGCTGCCCTTATGGGTATTACCGGTGCCGCACAACTAGCAGTAGCCAACAGCGAAAGAGAAAAAGTAAAGAATATGACTATCTCAGGCTCTTCTAAATCAAACAGTAAATTGACAGGAGAGAGGGTATTAAACAATTCTTCTGGTTATAGCGAGGGAGGATATACAGGCGATGGAGAAAGGCTTGAGGTTGCTGGTGCTGTCCATCGTGGGGAATATGTAGTACCTATGCCAGAGATGAAAGACAGACGTGTAATCAACATGGTAAAAGCAATTGAAAGCATAAGACGTCAGCGCACATCTCTTAATCCTTTACCTGGATATAGTGAGGGAGGATATGTCTCTGGCAAGACTAAGATTATGGATAGCACTACCAATAATGGCTCTAATGATTTAACTCAAGCAGCTACTGCTCTTAGAACTGCCGCTTCAACATTGACAGAAAAGCCTATAAGAACATATGTTCTACTTTCTGATGTCAATAGTGCTTACGAGCTTAAAAATCGTTCTGAACAACCATTTACAAGAGGAAAATAAATATGGCATTGATTATAAAAAACAAGAAAGGGGTCGTTTACGATGTTCCTAACGACCTTAAAGTAGACTTAGAGGTAACTTCTCCTGTCTTTACTAATAAAGGCTCTCAGAGTGTAAGTGTTACGCTACCACCAACAAAGAAGAACTTGCAGGCTACTGGCTATCTTCATAGGCTCGATATCACTGAACTACCAAAGAAAGATGATGCTGTCACAATATCAGATGGGGTATTTAGAAGAGAAGCTAAGCAGAATATAACTTCTGCAAATTCAAGAGAGGGTATAACTTCTAATTTTGGCTTTGATGAGAGTATCCTTTATTATTCCTGGAAAGGTATGAAGCTATCAGAAATAAAGAATCTGCCTGTGCGTAAGTTTAATTCTTTTGATAGCTTGAGCAATCTGGCTAACTCTGTCATGAGGCAGGAAACTGTAGATGATTTTTGTATATTCCCTATACAAGTGTCACGCACAGAGGTTGATAAAAAGATCCTTAATGAGAAACTTAATGCAATAAAGCTTGTTGATGGTTCGTATAAACTTTTGACAGAACAACGCACGGAGAGTTATGCTGTCAATGGAAAGAGGGCAGATATAAAAGTTTCTCAGATGTATGGAGTAACCCCTTTTATAAGAGTTGGCGTATTGCTGGAGCTTATCTTTACTTCTTTCGATTTCAGACTGCTTGAGAACCCCTTTAAGACTGATCGTCAGCTAAAGAATATGGTAGTTCTTAATAATGTGGCAGATGCTCTGGTCTTTAGAAATATAGACTATAAGTTGATGATGCCAGATTGCACTGTTGATGAGTTACTAGATGCTCTGTATTGTCGCACAGGAGCTAAAGTATTTATCGATGGAAATAGTAGAACGGCAAGGATAAAGCTCCTAAGAGATATCCTTATGTCAGAGCCTGAGTTAGACATCACAAATATGAGGACAAAGGAGTTTGTAGCAAACTTTGGAAATAGAAGACAAATAAAGCTTTCTGCTAAGACCTCATTTGAAGGAGCTAAGCCGGCTATTGATAACTTTGATGATTTTTATAGCCAATATAAAGGAATAATAAACGAAATAACCGAAAGTTCAGAGAGTAATTTTATTCCTTCAGATATCTATATGCAGTATCAGAATGCAACAGGTCAATATTGGAGGAATAACTATAATGGTGATGCCACAGAGCTTGTTTCGAGCGACTTTTTCCCTTGGAATAAAAAGTCAAAAGGGTATGATGAGGAAGATGTAAATTCTATAGATGAGTGTTTACCGATGAAGTTTGTTGATGGACACCTACTTCCTCAATACTTGGTAGGCAGTGTGCATGTGAATACTACGCTAAGAATAACACAACAAATAGAAAAAGACTCTGATAAGGACAAGAAGAATACTCCTCTATGCTTTTGTTTCTCTATGGGAACAGATGTAGATAATGACCATAACAAGTATTACTTCGGAAGTTCTCTATGCCGTAACGGACGTGGTCAATACCATAATGGTTTCGACTATTCTCTTACTTTCTGTGGAGTGGACGGCGCATACAATAGATTCTTCAAGGAGTATGATGCTGTTTTAAGATATTCTGGTATTTCTTATGAGGGGGAAATAAAGTTTAATAGGCTAACTCTGTCAAAGATAGACATAAGTAAACCTATATCAGTTGAAAGTCAAACCGTACTTATTGAAAACCTAAAGTATACACTACCTCTTAGTGAACAATCTACAGCTAAGATTAAACTAAAATCAATGAGATTATTGTCTGCTACAGAACAACAAGAGGAACTTGTCCCAAAATTCAAAAAACAGACAGCTACTTGGGAGTTTTTCTCTACTTATGAAGATGAAAAAAAGAAAGCTTTGGCTAAAATGAATGAAGACATTAGTGCTAACTATCCCTCATCTTTCAACTTAGATAACTATACGACTTCTCCAGATGTTAATTCTTTTAATTCTGATGAAGAGTTCCTGAAATCCTTGATTCCGCCTACGGAAGAACAAGTGTTAATAGGGGAAGAACATACTGATTCTCACAATGCGGTGCTTATGTACCTGCTGGAAGGACCGAACTCTACAAATGCTGTGAATACAATAACATTCACTTACCGTTCAGGAGTAAGAGCAGTTCCCCTTAAATAATTGTCCTTTGTTTTACATCTCTAAAGTTGAATTTTTGCTTAAAATAAGAGTTATGAAAAAGAATAATATAGTGTCAGCACCTGAGTTATCTGCGGAAGTAATCGCTAAAGCTAAGGTTGAGTTAGCAAGGATAAGAAAGGCAAATGTAACCTTAGATGAAGTATATAAGGTCTTGACTTCTCCTTGTGTCGAGAGACAACAGTTGTTGTCTGTGTTAAATCAGAAACCTATCATTAACGGTAATATAATTATACAAAGCTATGAGTCTAACAGCTAATATATATCCTCGGACTATTGCTTTGAGCGATAATCCAATAAAATTAGAAATCTCATCGTCCTCTTTAGTTACATATAAGATTAAAGAGGGAGATGATATACTATACACAGGTAGTGTTGAGAAAGGAGTTAGTTCCACTTACATCAATGAAATAGTAAGCAGTATTGTCTCTCCTACATTGTTACCTGTTACAGGCTCTGATGAGCTTATCTTTCCTGTGAGCAACAACTTGAAAGAATACACTGTAGAATTGTCTAATACAGAGGGAGAAAATACAGTTGTTAATCATAAGGTTTTACTAGGTGGAATAAGTAAGCGTGCTATGCGAGATTTACACAGTGTTGGTAAGAATATATTCACCAGCAAGCTACTAAATAACACAGCTAACTTCTTGATGACTACTCGTACAGAGGAGAAATATGTTACAATCAAAGAAACAGAACTGTATCCTCTTCTTTTTATAGCTCCAAGTGACACCATACTTCTAAGGTCTAAATCACATTCAGGAGTTAGTGTGGAGATAAACAATCTAACAGAAGGCAACTTATATGCTCTGCATATAGATAATGTTCGTAAGATATTTTTCTCAGAACACAACACGCTGTGTAACTCCTTTCAGCTTCATTCTTCTGCTGGACATGCTGCCGATATAATCATCACTCCTGCAGAGATAGAGAAGGAAAGATATTGCTTGCAATTTCTTAACTCTTATGGAAGTTACGAGCGTATAGAAGTATGCGGACACCCAACAAAAGAACAAGAGTCAAAAGAAGAAGACACATATAATGAGTATGATGAAGTCGTAAATGACTATGTCGAAATGCGTAATCGAGTAAAAAGGAAAGAATCGATCAAAGTCAGCACTGGAGTTAAAACAGCTGAAGAACTTCTATTCCTATACGATATGATATGTAGTACTGAGATATATCTTATAGGCTATGAAGATAGGCATATAAGAGTGAATGTATCTGCGGATAATGCTGCAGTGTCTAAGTCCTTAGGAGAGCCTACTTCAATAGAACTGGCTCTAAGGTTCATCGACACAGAAACTCATTTTACTCACGAGTTGCCAGATGAAATAGGTTCAGCAAGAATTCATGATGATAAGTTTAACTACACATTTAATTAGTAATGTCAGTTTTATCAGATATGCAGAAAGTGATTGATAAAATTATCGATCACATCGACAAAACTTTACTCAAAGGCTCTGTTACGAACACACAAGTAGCCTCTGTTCTTCATTTCCTAAA
>JAUMWZ010000073.1 GCA_030529405.1 Bacteroides sp.
ATTATACGTTGTATCAAGCCTTGACCAGCTCCGTCTTTAGGGTGAGCTTTACCTGTAAACAAGAACTGAACAGGATAATTAGGGTTATTTACAATCTTAGACAGTCTTTCAAGGTCAGTAAACAATAGGTGTGCTCTCTTGTATGTAGCAAAACGACGACCAAATCCTATGATTAAAGCGTTAGGGTTTATCTTGTCTAGTAATGATACTATACGAGAAGGGTCACCTTGATTTTTCAACCAACTATCTTTGAACTGACGACGGATATAGTCTATCAGTTTCTTTTTCATTGTTTGGCGAGTTGCCCAAATCTCCTCATCAGAAACTTCATATATAGCTTTCCATATTTCAGGATTAGACTCATCGTTTAAGAAGTTCTTATCGAAGTGCTTTTCGTATAGTTTTTTCCATTCGCTCGCACTCCAAGTAGGGTAGTGTACTCCATTAGTAACATATCCCACGTGGTTCTCTTCTGGGAAATATCCTTTCCATATTGACGAGAACATCTCTTGTGATACTTTTCCGTGTAGCCAACTAACTCCGTTTACCTCTTGTGATGTGTTGCAAGCGAATATTGACATACAGAATCTTTCGCTTGTGTCGTTAGGGTTGTTGCGACCTAATCCTACCAACTCTTCCCAGCTTATTCCAAGTCTTGATGCATATCCATACATGTATTTACCGAATAGACCTTCGTCGAAATAGTCATGTCCTGCTGGTACCGGAGTGTGAACTGTGTAAAGAGAAGATGCTCTTACTAACTCCATTGCTTGATTAAATGTAAGACCGCTATCAACATAGTCGCATAGACGTTGTATGTTTATCAAGGCAGCATGTCCTTCATTACAGTGATATACATCTTTCTTAATTCCAAGAGCTTTCAATGTTAAGATACCACCGATACCTAAAAGAATTTCTTGTTTAAGACGGTTTTCCCAGTCGCCACCATATAATTGGTGAGTGATTGGCTTGTCATACTCACTGTTCATTTCGTTATCAGTGTCAAGCAGATATAGTGATATTCTACCCACATTTACTCTCCACACGTTTGCATATACTTTATAGTCAAGATACGGAACCTCTACAACCAATGGCTTACCTTCTGAGTCCATAACTCTGTCAATAGGTAGATGTCCGAAAACTTGTGCTTCGTAGTTAGCTATTTGTTGTCCGTCCATCGACAAAGACTGATTGAAATAACCATAACGATATAGGAAACCCACTGCACAAAGGTCTACATTACTGTCTGATGCTTCCTTTAGATAGTCGCCAGCCAATACACCAAGTCCACCCGAATAAATCTTCAACACTTGTGTAAGTCCATATTCCATACTGAAATATGCTACTGACGGACGAGTAGAGTCGGGCTTAACGTTCATGTATGCAGTAAACTTGTCATACACTTTGTTCATACGTTCTATTATAGACTTATCTTTTGCCAGCTCCTCAAGAGTATCATAATTCATGCTTTCCAATAGCAGCACAGGGTTGTGTCCACACTGTTTCCAAAGTTCTGGACTTAGGTCATGAAATAGTTCTAATGCTTCGTTATTCCAAGACCACCAGATATTTCTTGATATTTCTGATAATTTTCCAAGTTCGGCAGGTATTCGTGGCTTCACGTTTACATCTTTCCAAGCCGGATTGTTAGAATTGCTTACTTGAATTTTCATAATTTCTTTTTACCTCATTTTATTGTTTTATCTATTTCAATCTATCTCTCATTTTGCGTATTGCTAAATCATACGCTTCGTAATAATTATCTATGAATTTGCTCCAAAGAGCTTTTTTAGATAGTGATGATGCTTTCTTTCTTATTTCTTGCATCTCTTTTTCCGTCTTATATGATAATTCTTTGATGCAGTTTTTAATGCTGTTGCAAACTTCGTCGTAGTTATAGTCATCTCTTTTTACTACTTCCACTCCGTCAGATATTCCTTTGTGTTTGCTTGAGTTCTCCACCCACAGCCCGAAACCTGATAGGTTTGTAGTTACTGTTGGCACTTTGAACGCTATACTTTCAAGTGGAGTATATCCCCAAGGCTCATAGTATGACGGATAAATACTAACATCAAGACCAATCAAAAGGTCGTAGTATGACATGTTGAATATGCCGTCATTGCCATTCAGATAGCAAGGCACAAAGATTACTTTAACCTTGTCTTCTGCTTTGTTTTGAAGATCAACATGCTTTATCATTTGCAGAGTCCTGTCTTCGTCTGTGTTGTTTAGCCAGTGAGTGGTGAATGGGTTGTGAAGTGGTGTGTCACGTTTTTTCCCATCGTTCATTCTTTCTTTCAGGTCTGCCCTATATTCTTTCACCCACGCAGGCACCTCAATGAAAGCAACAATCTCTTTGCCCGTATCCTCTCTGTTTAGCCTGCTCATTGTTTCAATAAACACATCTATACCCTTATTCTTAAATTCATATCTTCCGCTTGTAGCAATAATCAGTGCATCATCAGATATGTCTGTTCCAAGAAGATTATTAGCTACATCAAGTAAAATCTTCCTAGCCTTCTTTCTTTTAGAAGTGAATGACGCTCCTTTTGGAACAAAATCGTCCTCAAAACCATTGACTGTGATGACGTCAGCAGTCTTGTCTAAAAGTTCTGTACATTCTTTGTTTGTTATTTCGCTAACAGTAGTGAAACAGTCCACATTTAATGCTGTTTGTCTTTCAACAGAATGTTTTGCTTCTATATTTAGCTCCCATGCCATCTGATTTCCGTTGTATTCTTTCAGATAGTTATATAGTGGCTTGTCGTTACCAGCTATTGAGCGACCGATAGATGTTGCGTGTGTGGTAAATATTGTAGCTACTTGTGGAACGTTTTTCTTAACATAGAGTGCTCCAAGTCCAGTCATCCATTCGTGTGCTTGATATACCACCATCTCGTTTTTCTTGATATAGAAGTTATAAAAGCTCTCTACCACCTTACCTGCTGCATACGAAAACATCGATGCCTCATCATAATCGCCATAAGCATGAAGTGAGTTTACCTCGAAATCTTCCCACATTTTGGCGTATATCTCATTCTTTTGTTCGTAGAAATCTTGAAAATCTACTAACACAGCTATTGGTGTTCCTGGAATGTTCCAACGTCCAACTCTAATCTTGATATTATCATTTTTCAAGGCGTGTGTAATCCACTTCTTGTGCAATCTTTTATCCTCTACAAAGAGTTCGTTCTTTGTTTGTAGCCACAAGTCTGGACCAATAAAAAATATGTTGTCTTGAAATTTGTCTTGAAGAGTTTTTGCTCGTGTAGATAGCACTGTGTATATGCCACCCACTTTATTGCATACTTCCCAACTCGATTCAAATATATAGTCGGGAGAAATAAGTTTTTTAGCCATATAAAAAATACATTTTTATAACGAGTTGCAAATGTAAGCATTATTCTGCTTAAAAACACTTTAAGTGAGTGAAAAAGGTATTTTATGTCAGTGATATACAATTTGAAAGTCAGCTATATATAGTTTATTTTTATGTTATATACGGTTTAGAAGTAGACTGAATACGGTTTACACAAAACTTTTGTATCACTTAAAAATGATATAAAAAAATAGCGTGATAAGACTCCTCTTACCACGCCATTGTATGAATATGTTTTTTCTCTTATGGTGTAGCCATTTAGAGAATATTATTTAAGAGTTTCTTTCAAAAGTTCTCTCAATTCTTCATCTCTGATACCACGCTTAACGATAGTTCCTTGCTCATCTAGCACCATAAGGTGAGGTATACCTTTAACTACATATTCCTTAGAACCGATTGAAGCCCAGCCCTTCAAATCAGACATTTGTGGCCATGGAATAGATAGTTCTTCTATGCCCTTTTTCCAATCTTCAAGAGATTCATCGAAAGATATACCTACAACACCTAAACCTTTGTCTTTGTATTCATTGTATATCTTTATCAATTCAGGAGTGATTGCTCTACAAGGTCCACACCAGCTAGCCCAAAAATCTACCAAAAGAATTTTGTGTTTGCCCACGAAGTCAGAAAGTTTCACTGCATTTCCTTCAGTGTCTTGCATCTCAAGGTCTACATATTTGTTACCCTCTCTTGTAACCTTTTCTTTCTCCATAATATCAAGAACAGTCTTAACAATGTCCATTTTCTTGTTTTCTTCAGTTAGCATTCCTGCTAGCTCTTCTCTTTGTTCTAAAGAGAATTGGTTTGCGTATGCACCGAATAAGAACGCACCAACTACGTTTGTAGTATTATTCTTTGCTGTTTCAAAAACTTTTTCAGTAGCTTTTTGGTTTAGTTCCATGAACTTTTGAGCACGTGTGTTGTATTCTTCGCTACCTTGTTCAATAGCACCCGACTTGATTTCAGACACAAATTGTTCTCTGAAGTTGTTTACATTCTTTAGTTCTGTTCTTAGTTCTTGGTAAGCATCATTTGCTGGAGAGCCAGTAATAACTTCTTTTTCGTTGCTTACTTCCACCTTAATGTCACCCTTTTCAAGGAATAGCAAAACAGCTCTAGGAGTTTCTTTGAATTTATACACGATAGAGCAGTAGTTTGCTGTGTCTCTCTGACCTTTGAAAACAAACTTACCGTCTTTAACAGTCGAAACGCCAAGTGTGTCTGTGTTAAAACCTGGAACTCTTCTTAGAAGCATTACTTCTTCGCCATCTTGCACTCCTTCGATAGAGCCTGATACTTTGTATTCATTGGCTTTACCACAGCTTACTATACTCATTGCCAAAGAAACAAGAGCTAGTCCGCTAAAAAATAAACTTTTCTTTTTCATTTTTCTTTATTCGTTTATTGTTGAACATAGTTTGTTGCAAAACTATATTAAAAAACCGATAATCAGCAATAAAACACTTATGTTTTTTAATAAAATATGCTTTTGAACACATAATAAATATGCTACGTTTCTCAAATGTATAGTGTTTAATTACAAACTATATATTGTCAATATCTAATTTATATATAATCTAAAAGTCAGTAAAATACAGTTCGTATGCAGACATTTTATTATGCATATTGGCAAATAAAAACAATGCCGTAACAAGAACTAGCTCATTACGGCACTGCTTATATAGTATTTCTTATAAACTATCTTTTGTATGTGAATTCTACTTGAAGGTTTCTTTCAAGAATTCTTTCAATTCGTCTTTGTTTATTCCACGTTTAAGGATTGTTCCATCTTGACTTATTACCATAAGATGTGGCACTCCTCTCACAACATATTCTTCAGCTCCAGCAGAACTCCAGCCTCTTAGGTCAGACATTTGTATCCAAGGAATAGACAATTCTGCTATGCTTTCTTTCCATTCGTCTAACGAAGTGTCTAGAGAAATTCCTACAAACTGAACTCCCTTGTCTTTATATTCGTTGTAGATATTTATCAACTCTGGAGTGGCTGCTCTACAAGGACCACACCAACTTGCCCAAAAATCAACCACAACAAGTTTGTTTTGACTAACCAAGTCAGAGAGTTTAACAACTTCTCCTTCTGGACTTTTCATTTCAAGGTCTACAAACTTATTGCCCTCTTTAGTGTTCTTTTCTGCTAGCATTCTTTTAAGTGCTGGCACAACGTGTTCTTTCTTCTTGTTTTCTTCTGATAGTAGTTCTGCCAACTCTTCTCTTTGTGCTGCGGTAAACTTCTCAGAGAAACTTCCGAACAATAAAGCACCAACTTCATTTTTAGCATTCTTTTTTGCCACTTCAAAAGCTTTTCCGTCTGCCTTTTTACTCATTTCTGCAAACTTTTGAGTACCGTTGTAATATTCTTCACTGCCTTCTTGTAGCTTACCTTCTCTCATCTTTTCAATTAGCTGTTCTCTAAAGTCTTCAACAAACTTTAGCTCTGTTCTTAGTTCTTGATATGCATCGTTAGAAGGTGAACCTAAGATTGTTTCTTTTTCACGATTTATTTCTACCTTGATATTCCCTGGTTCAACAAAAATCAAAGGTGTTTTTGTAGTTCCATTGATGTTATATACAAGTGTCCAAATGCTTGTTGTGTCTTGTTTTCCGCTGAATGCGAACTTTCCTTTCTCTACTATTGATACGCCTAGAGTGTCCATGTTGAAATTAGAACCTCTTCGCATTATTGTAACTTGTTCTCCGTTGCTTAAGCCCTCAATAGAACCAGTAATTTTATACTCATTGTTTTTGCACCCAACTAAGCTGATTGCTAATGAAACAATGGTCATGGAACTTAATAATAAACTTCTCTTTTTCATTTTTGTCTTTATTTGTTTACTGTTGAACATAGTCTGCAACAAAACTATAATAAAATACTGATAAGCAAGAATAAAGGCGATGTTTTTTTATGTAGTACATCGCCTTCTTGCTTTGAATATATATTTTTCCTCTTAGTGTTTCTTATTGATAAAAGTAGCAATATTTATCTTGAAAAATGACTGTATATACTTTAGTTTCAAATGATATATACTTTGCTTCTAAATTGTATTTAGTTGTTTTTCAAGTTATATTTACTTTGTTTTTACTCCCTAATAGATTCAAAGTAATGCTCTATTTGTGTTTTATCAATATGATATAAACTCGTTATGGAAAATCTTATTATTTCCATTTAGTTACGAGTTTGTTTTTAGCCGAAAGCAACACTGTTTTTAGTCAAAATAGTTCTTGAACTTTCTGAAAATCTTCTCTTTTATCGAAGGGTTTGGCTTGAAGTTGTCCGACGATTGTAGCTTCTCAAGAGTAGATTTTTCTTCTTTATTCAATGTTTCAGGCACATATACGCTAACGTTTACCAATAAGTCTCCGTTGCCATACCCATTAACATCGGGTATTCCTTTACCTCTTAGTCTTAAAATCTTGCCAGGCTGTGTTCCTGATTCTACTTTAACTTTTACCTTTCCGTCTATTGTAGGTATCTCAACCATACCTCCCATAGCTGCAGTAGGGAAGTCAATCAGCAAGTTGTATATAACATCGTTACCATCTCTTATAAGTTCAGGGTGTTTTTCTTCTTCTATAAGTATTAGCAAATCTCCGTTATATCCGTTTCTTTTTCCTGCATGACCTTTGCCACGCATATTAACTTGCATGCCATCGGTAACACCTGCTGGAATTTTTACTGTTATAAGCTCTTCTCCGTATTCAATGCCTTCTCCCTCGCAATGCTTACACTTGTTTTTTATGATTTTACCTTCACCACCACATGTTGGACAGGTAGTTCTGGTTTGCATCGTTCCTAGTATAGTTTGTTGATTGCGTATTACAGACCCGCTACCATTACATGTTTTACATGTTTCTGCTTCTCCTTTTCCGCCTTCAATACCTGAACCATTGCAATGTGTACAGCTTACATACTTTTTAATCTTAAATTTCTTCTCTACTCCAGTGCTTATTTCTTTGAGGTTGAGTTTTACCTTCATTCTCAAATCGCTACCTCTGTTTCGCTTCACACCACTGCTTCTTCCGCCTCCACTAAAGCCTCCGAAGCCACCAAATCCGCCTCCAAAAACATCACCAAAAGCAGAGAATATATCTTCCATAGACATACCTCCGGCAGAGAAACCACCGAATGGACCTCCATTTCCTGCTGCTCCGCCAAGTCCTGCATGACCAAACTGGTCGTATCTTGACCTTTTTTCTTCGTTGCTCAATACATCATAAGCCTCAGCAGCCTCCTTAAATTTTTCCTCTGCCTCTTTATTGCCAGGGTTTTTGTCGGGGTGAAACTCAATAGCTTTCTTTCTATATGCCTTCTTAATCTCGTCTTGTGTAGCTGTCTTCGATACTCCTAAGACCTCGTAGTAATCTCTTTTTTCTGCCATAGTCAGATATTCCTCTCTTTATTAGTCAGCTACAACCACCTTTGAATGGCGTATAACTTTGTCGTTCAACATATATCCTTTTTGAACACAGTCTATTATCTTACCCTTTTTACTCTCGTCGCCCATAGGCAGCACTGCTATTGCCTCGTGATAGTCTGTGTTAAG
>JAUMWZ010000074.1 GCA_030529405.1 Bacteroides sp.
ATCTTTATAGTTGTATGTAGCCATTCCTTTGGCAAACAAAACATCTGTATTGCCCGAGAAATATGCTTCTTTTATCCCAGTTAAGTCGTTTTTTGTGAAAACATATCCAGCCTCTGCATTAAGCCAAAGCCCATCTACCGGCGACGCCTTAACACCCAATGCGGAATTTAATAACTCCATTGTTGGTGGCGGAGAACTAACCAAGTCCGATTTATCTAGCTGTACTGTCCAAAGCACAAGGTTGTATGGGTTTATGTCCATAATCCTAAGCAGTCCGTTATCGTATTGCTTGCTAGTAGCTCTAGCATATAAGCTGTAATCGTCAAACATATTATATTCAAACTCTACTAACGGAGCAAATTGAAAACGTGGACTATGTTCGGTCGTGATGCTAAGGTTTGCCCCTGCACGTAGTTTTATATAGTCGTTGTTATACACATAAGAAGGCGAAACAATAAAGGTTGTGTAGTTCTCGAAAGTTTTGTTCCAGCCGTCTTTGTAGTTACTCTTTTGGCTGTAAGAATAGAAGTTTAAGTCTGTTTTTACTTCAATAGCACTTCCGTTGTCGTTCTTCATTGCCGCATCAATAGCTACATTAAGCTTTTTCTCTTTTAGGTTTGTGAGAAAATTCTCGAGCGTATTGTAGTGATTCTTCTGTTGGCTAATCTCAAATCCTCCTTTCACACGGAAAGAAATGTTATCGAAAGCCGTGCTAGCAATGCTTGCTGAAATGCCAGCATTGTTTAATCTTTGGCTGTAATCAAAAGGATTAAGATATGGAGTGTAGTTATCCAATCTGTATTTTGCGTTTACATCAAGCGCAGTTTTATCAAACAAGTGAGTGTAGTCTAAACGTGCTGTGTTGTTATATCTTCTTGTCTTTATGTCGTTTTCAAGTTTGGCATTCACTCCTTCAAGGTTATAATACACGTTTAGTATATCTCTCTTGCCAGATATTGGTCTATAATTTAGCAATACATCAGCTATTCCGTGAGTGCCAACGCCTGCTCTAAACAAACCTTTAGCTACTTTGTCTTTCTCTCGCTCATAGAACACCACACCCATACGTTCACCTTGTTTTAGAAGTAATTTCTTATCAGCTGTTTCATACACCACTTCACGTTTTGCTTTTTGTGCAGGCTCCATTTTCGGCTGAGTGTTTATCTTTTGCCTTTCTGACACTTCTGCCATATATTCTTTTTCTACCACCACTGTGCGGTTGGTTGTAGTGTCTTTTTTTGCTACTGTCTGTGCCTTTGCCTTGCAAACTGTTGTTGCTGACACCGCAAGGCATATTGCCAAGTATATATATCTTTTCATCGTCTATGTCTTTATGATGTATAACTTCTTATTTTCTGTTGTTTAGTCTTTCTTCAATCATAGCTGCAATGTCGTCTTTAGCCTTATAGTTTTGCTTCAAACTCTTTAAGTATTGCACTGCCTCTACTTCTTTATTCATAGCAAAATATACGTCAGACAACAGCACAAAGCTACGTGCCAACCAGTAAATATGAGGAGTGCTTTCCTCTATATAAGAAAGGAGTTCTTTTTCAGCGTCTGCATATCTATTTGCCAAGAACAATTCATTAGCATATAGGTATCTTGCCTCAGCCCCGTATTTATTGCGTGTGTCGGCTTTAAGTTCCTTCAAATCTCTGACATACTCTAGCTTGTTATTCAGAGAGTTATATGCCTTTGCTCGGTAGTATAGAATTTCCTGTTTCAAATCTATACTTACTCTACTTTCAGATAATATATAGTTTGCAAATTGAATAACCTCAGTTGAGTTCTCAAGTATATATGAATTGCGAACTATGCCTATATAGCTTGCTCGCTTAATCTCATCATTAACTGTTTTTGCCGCTAATAGTTTATAGTCTTGCACAGCCTGTTCGTGTCTGCCTGCTTTATTGTGTAGGTCTGCTTTAGCTTTAAGCACTTCTTCTTCATACTTATTGTTTGGCATCTTCATTATTTCTTCGGCATACGAAAGCATAAGCCCTTCGTGTTTATTGCCTTTTGCCATTTGGAAAAGTCTGTAATATGCATCTACCACATAAGCTCCCTCTGGGAAAGAAGATATATACTTCTTAAACGCACCATCTGCATCTTTCTCCCTGCCACGCATATACATATTTTCTGCCGATGCATAAGTCAGAGAGTCTTCATCACTCACGTCGAGGCGCATAATGTTAGATTTAGAGCGGTTGTAAGCTACAAACTCATCTACTTTGTTTATCTCCATATACACGTTCTTCATATCTGCCATAGCAAGTTTAGCCTCTTCGCTCGTTGGATATTTATTCACAACCTCCTTGTAAGCGTCTATTGCCTTGTCATATTGCTCATTTCTGAAGTAGATAAGTCCTATTTCTGTTCCTGCTTTACGTGCAAGTTCGGTCTCAGGATACATTCGTTTTAGCTGAGAGAAAGCACTAATTGCCTCTGCATTGTTATTTGTAACCACATAGGCTCTACCCTTTTCATATATTGCATTAGGTATGTATGCTGATTGTGGATACTTACTTATCAGCGTGTTTATAGTTGCTATTTTTCTGCCATATTCTTTCTGTATTCCTTGTATCATGGCAGTTTGTAGCAAAGAATAGTCGCCTGACGCATTACTTAAACGTTCTGCTTGCGCAAATGCTTCTTTAGCTCGTTCAAAATTGCGTGAAGTCATGGCACAATCTCCTATACGTGTGTAGGCATCAGATATTAGTTCTTTCTCTGACTTATCTGCACTGCGCACGAATTTGTTGAACATTTCTTGCGCCGATGAATATCTGTGGCGATTGAAATGTATATATCCGAGCGAGTAATGAGATAGTGCATACTCCTCGTTACTGTTGTTTATGCTTGTAGATATTGCTTTGTGCAGATAGTCTTGAGCCTTACCTTCTGCCCCATCTCTATAATATGCCTCTGCACACCAATAATATGTTTTCGACAAAATATCTCTGTTGAAACGTCCAAGCTCTATTGCTTGCTCGAAATATCCTAATGCTCTAAGCATATTTCCATTTATGTATTCCTCTTTACCAAGGTTGAACAACACCTTTTGTTTAGATGACAGTATTATTTCTGAAGGACGGTTTATTCGGTTTATAGAGTTAAGTGCGGCTTCATAATTGGTTGTACTGCCGTAAACATCGGTCAGATAGTTTCCAACCTTAGTAGAATATGGCGATGAAGGATAGTTATTCAGAAACTGTTCAAACACATTTACCGACTCGCCAAAGGCTGAATAAGATGTTTCGTAAGTAGATATTGCGTAGTTATATGCTGCTTGTTCTTTCACTTTAAGGTCATAGTTTGCGCTAGATGCCAATTCAAAAGCCATACGTGCTTTATTCTTGTCGAACAGTTTAAGATATGCCAACCCGATATATAAGTTTGCATTCTGCGACATATCATCATCAACTAGCGTTGCTTTTCCTAGATTTTCTATGCTGGCAGAATATTTATCAATGTTGTAATAGCTTTTCCCTAGCATGAAATGCGCCCTTCTGTCGGTCTGTTCTGTTTCCAGTTTCATATACTTTTCTAAAGCCTTTATGCTTTCAGTATATTTTTCTTGACGGAAAGTGGCTTCTCCTAGCATCTTCAGTAAGTCTGCCTCTGCCCGTCTGTCATTACGTTCTGCGAGGAAACGTTTAGCATATTCTTCTGCTCTGTCATATAGTTCCGATTTGAGGTATATATCTACTATGAATTTATTGTCTATACCTTTGTTTAAGTTGTCTCTTGTTCGCCTGAAAGCATTAAACTCTTTCAGTGCTTGCTTATAGTTGCCTTGTTTATATTTTATATATCCCATGTAATACAGTCCATCGTTTGAATACTTGGTATATCTTAGCATATCAAACAATGAATATGCCTCGTCAAGGTTGTCTATCTTTATGTTGCACACGGCAGAAGTATATATTGCTAGGTTTTTATCGTCTTCTGGCAGTCTGTCTACCTCACACGAGTTTAACATAGCTAAGGCTTCGTCCATATATCCTTCTTCATAGAGCGACATTCCTAGCATAAATTCCACTCTGTTTTTGTACGGACTGTCTTGCACTTCTTGCAGAATCTCACGCAAACGGTCTATTCTCTCGCCGTCTTTCAATCTGAACGCACACGCAGCAAGCATATACTTAACCTCTTGTTTATGCTTTTCTGATATGCTATTGTCATAAGGCATCATCACTAGCTTTTGCTTTGCTGCCGCATAGTCTTTACTGTAAAACAGTTTCTTTGCCTCTGAATATAGGTTTTGTTTATCAGATATTGGCTTGTTAATCTGTGCATATATGGCAGTAGAGCCACAACACACGGTTAGAAAACAAGCTAAAGCTATTTTCTTTATCATATATAGTCTGGTTTTAATTTATACTTAGTTTACTTCTAAACTGTATATAATCTATTTCTAAACTATATACAGTCAATTTTCAAATTATATATCATTCAAAGATACATAGAAATTATCTTACTAACACCTTGTTTTATAGATGTAAGTCCGAAATCGTCAGCCTTGAGCTTGTCTAATGGTACAAAAAACGCCTCTTGAACATCGTCCATAGCTTTTATAGCCTCTTTTGACGACACATTGCAGACGAAAAACATATCCAATGTATGTACCGTAAAATTTGAATATTCATATATATTGGGTATAGAAAAGATGTATTTAGGGTCAGTAATTGTCAATCCCGTTTCTTCCAAGACCTCTCTTGCCACTCCTTCTTCAGCCGTTTCATACATATCTATAAACCCACCGGGCAAGTCTAACGTACCCTTTGCCGGCTCATTAGCTCTCTTGCAAACAAGAATCTCTTTGTTTTCGTTCAGAATAACAGCCACTGTTGCTGCCGATGAATTGAAATAATATATGAAACCACAACTAGAGCAAGCCTTAGACTTCTCGTTATTGACCTCGAACTTATTGCTTCCGCACTTCGGACAATATTTGAATTTATTTAATGGGTGTATCATAATCGCAGAAATTTATATGCTAGAACGTGTAAACTCTATACATTTTGCACAAATATAAATATTATCTATTGAGTTATAGATGAATTCTATTCTCCTTTTTTTTGTATATAATATACTGTAACATACTTTTGTTAAGCAAATAAGAAAAGAGAAATAAAAAACAAATTATAAACACATTAAACATTACGATTATGGAACCAATTTTGAATTCAAAGCTGCCTCAATTTAAGGCTATGGCTTTCCACAATGGAGACTTTAAGCAAATCACAAGCGAAGACTTGAAAGGTAAGTGGTCAATACTATTCTTCTATCCAGCAGACTTTACTTTCGTTTGCCCAACAGAACTAGTAGATATGGCTGAAAAATATGACCAATTCAAGGCTATGGGAGTAGAGGTTTATTCTGTAAGTACAGACACTCACTTCGTACACAAAGCATGGCACGATGCGTCAGAAAGCATTCGTAAGATACAATATCCTATGCTTGCAGACCCAACTGGTGCATTAAGTCGCGCTCTAGGAGTTTATATTGAAGACGCAGGTCTTGCACACAGAGGAACATTTGTTATCAATCCAGAAGGAGAAATCAAGATTGTAGAACTAAACGATGGTAGCATTGGTCGTGATGCAAGCGAACTTCTTCGCAAAGTTGAAGCTGCTCAGTTCGTGGCTCAAAACGTTGGAGAAGTATGTCCTGCTAAATGGAAAAAAGGTGCAAGCACACTTAAACCAAGCATTGACCTTGTAGGAAAAATCTAAGAAATAAGATAAAAAAAGAATTGGAGAAAGGTTAGTTTCGAATATCACGTTACTAACCTTTCTTTTTAAGAAGAAACAAAATATGCTAGATATATCACTGAAAGAACAACTAAAGACAATCTTCGCGTCAATAGAGAACAATTATACTTTTGACGTAAGAGTAAATGAAAGCCACGAAAGCAGAAACGAGTTGATAGAAATGCTTTCAGATGTGGCAGACTGTAGTGAGAAAATAGACTGTCAGATATCTACTGGCGACTCATTAGTGTTTGACATACTCAAAAACGGTATAAAATCAGGTATCAGTTTCCGTTCAGTTCCCAACGGACATGAGTTCAATTCACTTCTACTTGCTATAATAAATCTCGACGGAAAGGGAAGAAATTTCCCCGACGAAGGAGTATGTAACAAGGTGAAGATGCTTAAAGGAGAAATAAAGCTAACTACGTATGTGTCGCTGACATGTACAAACTGCCCGGAAGTTGTTCAAGCTTTGAACGCAATGTGTGCATTAAACAGCAACATAAAGCATGAGATGGTGGACGGAGCGATATATGAAGAAGAAGTTGAAAGGCTTAATGTGAAGGCTGTTCCTGCTGTTTTTGCAGACGGAGAGTTATTAAGCATCGGCAGAAGTGACTTTGGCGAACTTCTTTCTAAACTAGAACAAAAGTATGGAGTAGAGCAATCTGCCAACACACAAATGACAAAGGAGTTTGATGTAGTAGTTGTTGGTGGCGGTCCTGCTGGTGTTTCTGCAGCTATATATTCATCACGCAAGGGATTGAAAGTAGCTGTTGTTGCCGAAAGAGTAGGCGGTCAGGTAAAAGAAACAGTAGGGATTGAAAACCTTATATCTGTTCCTGAGACCACAGGTAACGAGCTTGCAAACAATCTTAGAACACACTTGAATTGCTATCCGATAGAACTTTTGGAGCACAGACGCATTGAAAAGGTTGAAGTTGATGGTAAAACCAAAACACTAACAACATCACTTGGCGAGAAACTTGTTACTAATGCAGTTATTGTTGCTACTGGTGCAAGTTGGCGAAAGCTAAATGTTGATGGCGAAACAGAATACATCGGCAAGGGAGTTGCTTTTTGTCCTCACTGCGATGGACCATTCTATAAAGGCAAACATGTAGCTGTTATTGGTGGTGGCAATTCAGGCATTGAGGCTGCCATAGACTTGGCTGGCATCTGCTCTAAGGTTACTGTGTTCGAGTTTGCAGAAGAGTTGAGGGCTGATAAAGTATTGCAAGACAAGCTAAACAGTCTGCCAAACACAGAAGTTTTTTTAAGTTCTCAGACAACATCAATAGTCGGCGACGGCAACAAGGTAACAGCCTTGAAGGTTAAAGACCGCACAAACAACGAGGAAAGAGAAGTTTCTCTTGACGGAATATTCGTACAAATAGGTCTTTCAGCCAACAGTTCTGCCTTCAAAGACGTGGTAGAAACCAACCGTATTGGGGAAATAGTTATAGACAGTCATTGCCGCACTAATGTTGAAGGCATATATGCTGCCGGCGACGTATCTACTGTTCCTTTCAAGCAGATAATAATATCTATGGGCGAAGGAGCTAAGGCAGCCCTTTCAGCCTTTGACGACAGAATGAGAGGAGTTATATAAAAGAAGTTCGTAATGTTTATATTCCGATACTAGACGAGGTATCAACAAGAGTCTGAGCTATTAGATTTTTGCAGGCAGAAAGTCTGATTTTCGTTATAATCCGTTTATAGTGGCACAACCACGTAAGCGGATTTTTTATTTCCATACACCTATTTCTGTAAACAATTCATACACAAGCCCCATGCAAACCATATACAGCTGACTTGCAGATTATATACAATTTAGCAGTAAACTATATACAACCTATTTGCAAATGATATATATTTGACAAACGATTTGTAAATACAACAAAATCACAATAAAATCTTAATACGTATGAAGAAAATAATCTTATTGGCAACACTCTTCTGTGTTGCAATCCTAAATGCACAAGTAAAGTCAGACCTTGACAATAAAAAAATTCAAGGCAAAGTAAAGAAAACAACAGAAATGACATCTACTGTACTCTTGACTCATACCTGGACAGAAGGATTATCTCCTACACAACC
>JAUMWZ010000075.1 GCA_030529405.1 Bacteroides sp.
CTTCCTTCTTCTTCTTTACCCTTTTTCCTTCCTTTTTTAGTGTCCTTTTTCCCTCTGTTCCTTTTTACAATTTTGCTCTTTATTATCTTCGTTCTATATAGTGTGTGTTTCTTCTTCTATTTATATCCCGCTTCTTTCTTTTTTATCTGCCCCTTTCCTTTACTTTTTCAGTATCCTTTGCTCTACTTTTTTTTCTCTCTGTTCCTTTTTACTGTCTTGCTCTTTGTTTCCTTCGTTCTATATAGTGTGTTTCTTTTATAAGTTGTAGTTCGGTTCATTTTTTTCTATTTGTTTTCCACTTATCTGTGATATCTATCCATTGCCCCTTTCTCTTCTTATTGAGATGTTATTTTCTCTGTTTATCTCCTGTTAGTTTTTCTTTCACCTTGTTTTTCTTTTGCCCTATTCTCTTTAGGTGTATTTACTTTTTGCTTCTTAGCTTTTGTTATGTACTTTGTAGCTTATGTCCTTTATTTTCTGATTTTCTCTTTGTTCTTACCATCTCCTTTTGGGCGGGTTTCCTTTTTGCCTATGTCATTTCTTTTGATATTCTATGTCTTATTCTTCCTCATTCGTTTATATTTGTGCCTGTTACCAGCCTCTTTCTTTATCCTTTGGAAAGTCGTCTGTTTTATTTTCATTACACATAAGATAAGTGGTATGTTAGGAGCAATTATAGGAGATATTGTAGGTAGTATTTATGAGTTTGACAACATAAAGACTAAGGAATTTGAGTTCTTTCAAGATGGAATGGAGTGTACTGACGATAGCATTCTCACTGTAGCTACTGCCGATTGGTTGCTTAACGGTGGAGATGTCGGTCATTATTACGCTCGCTATGCTTTTGACTATCCCAATCCGATGGGAGGTTATGGAAATATGTTCAAAATATGGTCTGTTAAAGCTATTAGTGATGGAGTCTATGCCCCATATAATAGTTGTGGTAATGGCAGTGCTATGCGTGTCTGTCCTGTAGGGTGGGTTTCTGACGATGTGAATACTGTTTTGTCTATGGCTAAGAATACTGCTTTGTGTACTCATAATCATCTTGAAGGAGTGAAGGGAGCGCAAGCAACTGCCCTTTGTGTGTTGTTAGCTCGCATCGGATATACTCCTGATGATATACGGAATCGTGTGGAGTGTGATTTTGGATATAGTTTGTCTATGCCTGTCGATGAATTGCGGGAGCGTTATTCATGGTTGGGGTTGGACGGAATGGGAGATGGGGGAGTATGTCAAGATAGTGTTCCTCAAGCAATATCTTGCGCCTTGCAAGCCGATAGTTTTGAAGATGCTATTCGCAATGCTGTTAGCATAGGTGGCGATAGCGATACTATTGCGTGCATAACTGGCGGTGTTGCAGAACCTTTGTTTGGGATACCCGCTGAAATCAGAAAAATAGCTACCAGTTATATCCCTAAACCTTTTCTAGAGATTGTAAGGCGGTTTGAAGATAAGTATGGGTTTAGATAGTACTATTAAGAGCAGTATATTTATCTTATGATATTGTGGCTTGAAACAAAAGATGTGTTTTTGTAAGGCTAAGTAATACAGTTTCTTAGGTGTGAGGTTGAGTGCTCTGTTTGCGCCCTGTTCTTCTGCAGATTCCTTTTTCGAGAGATTTTTGGTAAGAAAGCTGATTATCTCTCCTGCATGTCTTTTTTTTTACTCTTGCAAAGTGTATATGGTTTGCAACTAAACTAAGAAGAGTTTAGTTCTAAACTATATATACTTGTTTCTCAAAGTAAATATAGTTTTGAGGTTAGGTCTTGTGTGATGTCTTTGTCAAAGGACATATCCTTTGCACCGCTTATTATCTGCTTTTTTCTCTTTATCCACCTTGTTGTAGTAAATCCTTCACACTTTGCTGCGAGTAAATGCTTTCTTGTTGATTGATAGAACTTTTTATGCATGTATTCTTTTGTTGTTCAATAAAATATTATTACTTTTGCGCCCGAATGTTATTCAATATAATGTCTCACAGAATTAAATTTTTATAAACTATTTATTAACTAATGAGTAACGACAAAAATTTTGCTCCTATTGAAGATTTCAATTGGGACGCGTATGAAAAAGGCGAGTCTTTGACAAACCTAAGTCAAGCAGAGCTTGAAAGTGCTTACGATGGTACGTTGAACAAAGTAAGCGAGCGCGAAGTTGTAGACGGTACAGTTATCTCTATGAACAAGCGTGAAGTTGTAGTTAATATTGGCTACAAATCAGATGGTATAATCTCTCTAAACGAATTCCGTTACAACCCAGACTTGAAGGTTGGCGACACAGTAGAGGTTTATATTGAAAACCAAGAAGACAAAAAAGGACAGCTTGTTTTGTCACACAAGAAGGCGCGTGCTGCACGTTCTTGGGACAGAGTTAATGCTGCTCTTGACAATGAAGAAATTATTAAGGGTTACATCAAGTGCCGTACTAAGGGTGGTATGATTGTAGATGTGTTTGGCATCGAAGCCTTCCTTCCGGGTTCACAAATTGATGTTAAGCCTATCAGAGATTACGATGTATTCGTTGGTAAAACAATGGAATTCAAAATCGTTAAGATTAACCACGAATTCAAAAACGTTGTTGTATCTCACAAAGCTCTTATTGAGGCTGAACTTGAGCTTCAAAAGAAAGAGATTATCGGTAAACTTGAAAAAGGACAAGTTCTTGAAGGAACTGTTAAGAATATCACTACATACGGAGTGTTCATCGACCTTGGTGGCGTAGACGGTCTTATCCACATCACTGACCTGTCATGGGGTAGAGTGAACGACCCAAAAGAAGTTGTTGAGCTAGATCAAAAGATTAACGTTGTTATCCTTGATTTCGACGACGAAAAGAAACGTATTGCTCTTGGCTTGAAGCAACTTACTCCACATCCATGGGACGCACTAAGCCCAGACTTGAAAGTTGGAGACAAGGTTAAGGGTAAAGTTACTGTTATGGCTGACTATGGTGCATTCATCGAAATTGCTCCTGGTGTTGAAGGTTTGATACACGTTTCTGAAATGTCATGGAGCCAACACCTACGTTCTGCACAAGACTTTATGAAGGTTGGCGATGAAGTAGAAGCAGTTGTGTTGACACTTGACCGCGAAGAGCGTAAGATGTCTTTGGGTATTAAGCAACTTAAAAATGACCCATGGGAAAATATTGAAAAAGACTTTGCAGTAGGTTCTAGACACACAGCTAAAGTACGCAACTTCACTAACTTCGGTGTGTTTGTGGAATTAGGCGAAGGTGTTGATGGACTTGTACATATATCTGACCTTTCTTGGACAAAGAAAATTAAGCACCCATCTGAAGTTACTCAAGTAGGTGACAATATCGAAGTTCAAGTTCTTGAAATAGACAGAGAAGGTAGAAGATTGAGCCTTGGACACAAGCAACTAGAAGAAAATCCATGGGACGTGTTTGAAACTGTGTTTACAGTAGGTTCTATACACGAGGGAACTATTACAGAAATGTTAGACAAGGGTGCTGTTGTTTCTCTTCCTTATGGGGTAGAAGGATTTGCAACTCCTAAACATTTAGTAAAAGAAGACGGTTCTCAAGCTCAACTAGAAGAAAAGATTGAATTCAAGGTTATAGAGTTCAACAAAGAAGCTAAGAGAATTATCCTTTCTCACAGCCGTATATTTGAAGACAAGAACAAGTCTGAAGAAAAGGCTACTAAGAAAGTAACTAAGAGAGCTTCTAAGAAAGAAGAACCACTTGTTCAAAACCAAGCAGCATCTACAACTCTTGGAGATATAGACGCACTTGCAGCTCTTAAAGAACAATTGGAAAAGTAAGATATAACTAATATCTTTATATAACTAAAGGGGCTAAACACTAGTTGTTTAGTCCCTTTTCTTTTTCCGTGTGTTGTCCTCTTAACTCTTTCATTCTAAGTAGTATTGATTTGTGGGTAACTACTCCTTACTCTAATGCCATATTCATCTTCTTTTCAAAGTGATAATGCTTTGTTTTCAGTTTATATTTAGTTTGAAACTCATCTATATATCATTTACAGGTAGAGTAAATACTGTTTGTAGCCGATGCAGTTATGGGTTCATATTACGACTCTATCGCTCTTCTTCAAGTGTCAGTATAATAGCCAATTATCTGCTTTTATTTCCCCCTATTTTATGGTTTCGTTTTCATAAGAAATTATATTGATGTAACTTCGCACCACTTTTCTATGTCTAGCATTAGATGCTTGCTTTCGGTCTGTATAGAAAATGTTTTACCAAACAAATATTAGAATATAATTCAACGATGAACAATAAAACCCCTCAAAAGATAGGTGCCATACAAGGTCTTGTGGCTTTAAGTCCGCTTATTGTGTTCTTGGTTCTATACCTTGTAACCTCTATTTTGGTCAATGACTTTTACGCTATGCCCATAACTGTAGCCTTCATGGTTTCTGCCATATATTCTGTTGTAATTACCACAAAAGTAAGTGTCGAGGAGCGTGTAAAGATTTTTACCACAGGCTCTGCCAATCCCAACATTATCTCTATGGTATGGATATTCATTTTGGCAGGTGCCTTTGCGCAAATAGCCAAAGACATGGGTGCTATAGATGCTACTGTAAACCTCATAATGAGCATATTGCCAAACACGCTTCTGCCTGCTGGAGTGTTTGTTGCCGCTTGCCTCATTTCTCTTTCAACCGGTACTAGCGTCGGGACAATCGTTGCCCTTACTCCTGTGGCTGTAGGTTTGGCAGACAAAACAGGCTTAGATGTTGTCTATATTGTTGGCATCGTTGTTGGTGGCTCTTTCTTTGGCGATAATCTGTCGTTCATATCAGACACCACGATAGCGGCTGCTAAAACGCAAGGCTGTGAGATGAAAGACAAGTTTAAGGTTAATTCTATGATTGTTTTTCCTGCCGCTTTAGTTGTTCTTGCCATATATGTTGTTCAAGGGCTATCCATAGAAAGCGCGATGAATATCGATGGTGTTGAGTGGATAAAGGTATTGCCATATTTTAGTATAATCATTGCTGCCATAGCAGGTGTCAATGTTATGGTTGTGCTATGTATAGGCATTGCGATGAGTGCAGGCATCGGGTTGATGACCAATAGCTTTGAGTTGCTACCTTTGGCTAAGATAACCAGTGCGGGCATAATGGGAATGGGAGAACTGATAATGGTTACACTACTTGCCGGCGGTATGCTTGAGATAATAAAGTATAACGGAGGTATAGACTATATAATTAACGGTCTGACAAAGAAAGTTAAGGGCAAGAGAGGGGCGGAGTTTACTGTTGCCTCGTTGGTCAGTGTTGCAAACTTGTGTACCGCAAACAACACGATAGCTATTATTACTACCGCTCCGATTGCAAAGAAGATTTCTTCAAAATATGGTCTTGACAAACGAAAGACAGCAAGCATATTAGACACCTTTTCTTGCTTAACACAAGGGCTTTTGCCTTATGGAGCACAGATGCTTACAGCAGCAGAGCTTGCAAAGATTTCGCCAATAAGCATCATTCCATTCATGTATTATCCTCTCGTAATGGGTTTGTTTGCTGTTTTGGCTATAATGTTCAGATACCCTAAAAGATATTCTTAGCGCATTTCTAAACCGTATATACCTGACTTCTAAACTATATATAACTGAAAAGTCAGCTATATATGGTTTGTGTGCTGGCTATATACAGTTTACTTCTTGTCACAATACACCTTTTATTGTGTCGGTTTGAGCTTTTGTCTCTAGCTGTGGTCAAATGTTGTGCCGATAGTATAAAAACAGCCTTTAACCTTATGTTTTTTGCATTTTTACCCCACTTACTTTTCCTAAAGAAGATAAATTTTCTTACTTTTGCTTTGTTATAAATCAACGTTATTATAGTAACTATGAGCGAAGAAAAGATAAATCACGGTGCTGATGATTATTTAGGAAATAGCATTCAAGTTCTTGAAGGTTTAGAGGCGGTAAGAAAGCGTCCTGCGATGTATATCGGTGATATCAGTGAAAAGGGATTACACCATTTGGTTTACGAAATAGTAGACAACTCTATTGACGAAGCCCTAGCTGGCTATTGCGACAGAATAGATGTGACCATAAATGAAGATAACTCTATCACTGTTCAAGACAACGGACGTGGTATACCTGTTGATTTCCATGAGAAAGAACAAAAGTCTGCACTTGAAGTGGCAATGACTGTGTTGCACGCTGGAGGTAAGTTCGACAAAAACAGCTATAAAGTTTCTGGAGGACTACACGGTGTGGGTATGTCGTGTGTGAATGCACTTTCTACAAAAATGGTTACTCAGGTTTTCAGAAACGGAAAGATTTATCAACAAGAATACTCTATCGGTAAGCCTTTATACGATGTTAAAGAGGTAGGAACATCTGATATTACAGGAACAAAACAACAGTTTTGGCCAGATGCGTCTATCTTTACAGAAACAGAGTATAAATACAGCCGCTTGTCAGCACGCTTACGTGAGCTTGCATATCTTAATGCAGGCATAACAATCACTCTTACAGACAGACGAAAGAAAGAAGAAGACGGAAGTTTCAAATCAGAGACTTATCACTCTGAAGAAGGATTGAAAGAGTTCATTCGTTTCATAGAATCGCACAAAGAACATCTTATTGATGACGTGATATATCTTAACACAGAGAAGCAAGGAGTGCCTATTGAGGTGGCAATAATGTATAACAGAGACTTCTCTGAAAATATATATTCTTACGTAAACAATATAAACACCATGGAAGGTGGTACACATCTTTCTGGATTTAGACGTGCTGTTACGCGTACACTAAAGAAGTATGCAGAGGACAGTAAGATGCTTGAAAAAGTAAAAGTAGACATCACTGGCGATGACTTTCGTGAAGGACTAACTGCAATCATATCTGTCAAGGTTGCAGAGCCTCAGTTTGAAGGTCAGACAAAGACAAAACTGGGCAACAATGAGGTAATGGGAGCAGTAGACCAAGCTGTAGGCGAAGTCTTAGCATACTATCTTGAAGAACACCCTAAAGAAGCAAAAGCCATTGTTAATAAAGTGGTTCTTGCGGCAACAGCTAGAGAAGCAGCCAAAAAGGCACGTGACATGGTAGTTAAAAGCAAGGCTAGTTCCTTCGGAGGTGGCTTGCCTGGTAAACTTGCCGATTGTTCGTCTAAGGTTGCAGAGAAGTGTGAGTTGTTCCTTGTCGAAGGAGATTCAGCGGGTGGTACTGCAAAACAAGGACGTAATAGAGAGTTTCAAGCAATATTACCTTTAAGAGGTAAGATATTGAATGTAGAGAAAGCGATGTATCACAAAGCACTTGAAAGCGAAGAGATACGTAACATATATACTGCACTAGGTGTTACCATAGGCACAGAAGAAGACCCTAAGGCTGCAAATCTTGATAAGTTGAGATATCACAAGATTATTATCATGACCGACGCCGACGTCGATGGTTCACACATTGACACACTTATTATGACTTTCTTCTTCAGATATATGCCACAAATAATACAACAAGGCTATTTGTATATTGCATCTCCACCGTTGTATCTATGCAAGAAAGGAAACACAGAACAGTATTGTTGGACAGATGCTGAACGCAAACAGTTTATTGATACTTATGGCGATGGCTCTGAATCGTCTATCCATACTCAACGATATAAAGGTTTGGGAGAGATGAACAAAGAACAGCTTTGGGAAACGACTATGAACCCAGAGAACAGAATGCTTAAGCAAATAACAATAGAAAATGCTGCACAAGCAGACTATGTGTTCTCAATGCTTATGGGCGAAGACGTTGCTCCACGTAGAGAGTTTATTGAAGAAAATGCTACTTATGCTAATATTGACGCATAGCATATAGATATCGTAACTACCTTATT
>JAUMWZ010000076.1 GCA_030529405.1 Bacteroides sp.
ACTTGCAAAATATATACAGTTTGAAACAAGACTATATACAGTTTGCACACAACACACAAACAGCAGAAAACACAAGCATTGCCTACACTTAAAACACACATAAAGAAAACAGAATATAAGCGATATATTTTTACCCTCAATCAGTAGGTAATAAACGATTGTTTTTTGTAACTTCGCGCCCTGAAATGTTTACAACATCATCAACACACAAATAAGAATCAAATGGGAGGTTTTTTCGGTACAGTATCTAAGAAAAAATGTGTCTATGACGTATTCTATGGTACAGACTACAATTCTCACTTAGGAACCAAACGTGGAGGTATAGTAACGTTCTCTGAAGAAAAAGGGTTTACACGTTCTATACACAGTCTTGAAAGCACATACTTCAGAACAAAATTTGAAAACGAGTTAGACAAGTTTGCAGGCAATGCAGGACTTGGAATAATAAGCGATACAGATGCGCAACCAATAGTTATAAACTCTCATCTAGGAAGGTTTGCTATTGTTACTGTAGCTAAGATTGCTAACATCGACCAGCTTGAGAGAGAAATGCTAAGTAAGAATATGCACTTCGTAGAATTAAGCATGGGAAAGATAAACCAAACGGAGCTTGTGGCTATACTGATAACAGAAGGAAAAGACTTTGTTAGCGGAATAGAGAACCTCTTTAATAAGATTGAAGGCTCATGCTCAATGCTTATACTCACAGAACAAGGCACAATTATAGCTGCAAGAGATAAGCTCGGAAGAACACCTATAGTAATCGGGAAAAAAGACGGTGCTTACTCTGCAACGAGCGAATCAAGCAGTTTCCCTAACCTCGACTATGAAATAGAACGATATATAGGAGCAGGAGAGATAGTAGAGATACATAGTGACAAGGTTGTGCAACTACGAAAACCAAATGAGGGTATGCAGATTTGTTCTTTCCTTTGGGTATATTATGGATTTCCAACATCTTGTTATGAGGGCATCAATGTAGAGCAAACACGTTTCAACACAGGTGTGTTAATGGGAAAAGAAGACACATCTGAGGTCGATTGTGCTTGCGGTATACCCGACTCTGGTGTAGGAATGGCACTCGGATATGCAGTTGGTAAAGGCATACCATACCACAGAGCAATATCAAAATATACACCAACATGGCCTAGAAGTTTCACACCTAGCAACCAAGAGATGCGTTCTTTGGTGGCAAAAATGAAGCTGATACCAAACAAAGCAATGCTCGAAGGCAAACGAATACTGTTTTGCGACGACTCAATAGTAAGAGGAACACAGCTTAGCGATAACGTGAAAGAACTCTACAGATATGGAGCAAAAGAAGTACATATGCGTATTGCCTGCCCGCCACTCATATATTCTTGCCCTTACTTAGGCTTTACTGCGTCTAAAAACATACTTGAACTTATCACAAGACAGATAATAAAAGAGCTGGAAGGCGATGAAAACAAGAATGTAGAAAAGTATTCAGATTGCAATTCAGAGGAGTATAAAAAGATGGTAGACATTATTGCAAAAAGGTTTGACCTAACATCATTAAAGTTTAACACCTTAGAGATTTTAATGAAAGCCATAGGACTACCAAAATGTAAAGTATGTACTCACTGTTTCGACGGAAGCAGTAGATTTTAGATAAAATATAATATCCTATATAATTGATATTATACAAATATGTTATATTTGCTCTGCATATATCCAAACGATATATATGCAGAGCTTTTTATTTATAAACACTTCACATAAAAGCCTTGAAAGAAACACTAATAAAACGATTTATAAAATATGTAGAGTTCAATACAATGTCTGACGAAAGTGTGGAAACTTTTCCTAGCACAAAAGGACAAACTGAACTTGCACTATACATAAAAAAGGAACTTGAAAATATTGGATTGGAAGATATATGTATTGACCAAAACGGATATTTATATGCCACACTACCGTCTAATACAGACAAGCAAACTCCAACAATAGGATTTATATCACACTTAGACACAAGCCCTGATATGACAGCAGAGAATGTCTGTCCGCAAATTATATACAACTATGATGGAAACGATATATTGTTGAGTTCTAAACTGAATATAGTTCTCTCGCCAACTGTATATAGTGAACTTTCAAACTATGTGGGGCAGGATTTAATCACTACTGACGGCACTACCCTACTAGGTGCAGACGACAAGGCAGGAATAGCCGAAATTGTCACTGCAATGGAATACTTGAAAAACAATCCAAGCATAAAGCATGGCACAGTCAAGGTTGCTTTCACACCTGACGAAGAGATTGGCAGAGGTGCACACAGATTTGATGTGGACAGATTTGCCTGTGATTGGGCATACACAATGGACGGCGGAGAGATTGGAGAGTTAGAGTATGAAAACTTTAATGCAGCATCTGCCAAGATAACCATTAACGGAAGAAATGTTCACCCCGGATATGCTAAGGGAAAGATGATTAACTCTATAAAGGTGGCCAATGAGTTTATATCGCTAATTCCTGCAGAAGAAGCACCCGAACACACTAGTGGTTACGAGGGATTTTATCATCTAACAGACCTAAACGGTACTGTGGAGCAAAGCACAGTGGAATATATTGTGAGAGACCACGATAGAGGCTTATTTGAAAAGAGAAAAGTATTCTTGCAAGAGTGTGTAGAGAAGATAAACCAAAAGTATGGCAGTCAGTGTGCAAGCATAGTGTTGAAAGACCAATATTATAATATGCGTGAGAAGGTGGAACCAGTGAAACATATTGTAGACATTGCATACAATGCGATGAAAGACTGTGGAGTGAAGCCATTGGTTAAACCAATCAGAGGCGGAACAGACGGCTCACAACTTTCATACAAGGGTTTGCCTTGCCCGAACATATTTGCAGGTGGACTAAACTTTCACGGCAGATATGAGTTTGTGCCTATACAAAGTATGGTAAAAGCAACAGAGGTAATAATAAAGATTGCAGAGAACACAGCAAAACACGCTTTTTAGCCACACAGTAAAGCCTTGAAAGCCGTTTTATAAACTATATATAATTTGAGAACAAACAGTATATGGTTTGCGTTGAAAGTATATATAACTGAGAAATGAAGTAAATACAGTTTGGAAACAAGCTGAAAACAAATAAAAAACAACTACTAATCAAAACAAAAATAAGATTATGAAAAACACTCCGTTTACAAACAAACACATCGAACTAGGTGCAAAGATGCACGAGTTTGCAGGCTATAACATGCCGATAGAATATTCAGGAATTATTGAAGAACACAATGCTGTGTGCAACTCGGTGGGCGTTTTCGACGTCTCTCACATGGGTGAGTTTTGGGTTAAAGGCGAGAAGTCTTTAGAATTCCTTCAAAAAGTAACGTCAAACGATGTGTCTGTGCTTACTCCAGGAAAGATACAATACACTTGTTTCCCTAATGAAGAAGGCGGAATAGTGGACGACTTACTTGTGTACTGCTATGAGCCTAACAAGTATATGCTTGTAGTCAATGCAGCAAACATCGATAAAGACTGGGCATGGTGTGTAAAGCAAAACACAATGGGAGCTGAGCTTGAAAATGCATCAGATAATATCGGTCAGCTTGCAATACAAGGGCCTAATGCAATAAAAGTGTTGCAAAAACTAACAGACATTGACCTTTCTCAAGTGCCATACTATACATTCGTGGTGGGCAAATTGGCTGGAGAAGAACACGTGATAATATCAAACACTGGATACACAGGTGCTGGTGGATTTGAAATATATTTCTATCCTAGCGCATCGGAAAAGATATGGAACGCAATATTTGAAGCAGGTAAAGAGTTTGACATTAAGCCTACCGGACTTGGTTGTAGAGATACTCTAAGACTTGAAATGGGATTTTGCCTATATGGCAACGATTTGAACGACACAACTTCTCCACTTGAAGCAGGCTTAGGCTGGATTACTAAGTTTGTAGATGGTAAGAATTTCGTAAGCAGAGATATTCTTGAAAAACAAAAGGCAGAAGGTGTTCAAAGAAAACTAATAGGCTTTGAGATGATAGACAGAGGTATTCCAAGAGCTGGATATGAACTTGTTACTGCTGATGGTGAGAAGATTGGGGTTGTAACTTCTGGAACAATGTCGCCTACAAGAAAGATAGGTATCGGAATGGGTTATGTGAAAACAGAGCACAGCAAAAAAGACAGCGAGATATATCTAGACGTGAGGGGACGTAAGCTAAAAGCAGTCATCGTGAAACCTCCATTTAGAAAATAAAGACTACGTATATAAAAAGAATGAGAAAAGGTCAGTATGAATATTCATACTGACCTTTTTATTGTTTGGAAATATTATAACCTATACAGCAGGTATACGCCATTTGGCATAACAGGTATAGAGATTATATCTCAAAAGCTATGACTTGTCGAGCCTAAATCCCTAAGAACCTGTGCGAAGATGATTATACAATCATTTTCATACCTTCTTTTTTACTGCAAAACCTCTTACATTGCTGGCAAATATCATATCCGAGCATAGCACCAAGAATAAAGTCTTCTTCGGCAGTGAGTTCGTTGAGTGGTCTGATTATTATATGTCTGATAGCACCCATACATTCCTCACGTCCAAAGAAAAGGTTTATCTTGTTTGTTCCAACCTCTTGTATCATATAGCTTATCTTTTGGTTTTCTAACCTTTGTACCACGAAAGGTTGATGTTTTTTGTTTAATGTATGCAGCACCATACATCTAACACCTTTCTTAAGCTCATATATATGATTAAGAAAAACTCTTATCTCGCTTGAAACAAAACTTCTACTCTCCATTTGCCAATGTTTCGCGTTTCACAATATATTTATAATGAAGCACTACGTGAACATAGTGCTTCCCATTTCCAAATTATATATAACTGACATACCGACTGTGTATAGTCTATATCTAAACTATGCATAGTTTATTTCTAAGCCATATATGGTTTAGAAAGCCAGCCACTTATTATTTATTTCTGTATAGTCTACATTCAATTTTGCATATATCCAACCATAAGCAGCGGAATGTCCTCTGCCTAAACGGAGAATGATGTTATGCAAACTCTTGTTTCAACTGTTCTACCCAGCTGTCAATACGGTCGTCAGTTTGTGAATCTTCATTCACTTCATCAAGAGCCAAACCTACAAACTTGTCGCCTACAACAGCTACCGATGAATCGAAAGTATATCCGTCAGTAGAAACTGCACCACAGAATTTGCACTTACTGTCTTTCAACTCTTCGTAGATAATACCAATAGCATCACAGAAAGTATCACTGTATGAATCAGAGTCGCCACATCCGAAGATAGCAATACACTTGTGTGACAAGTCGCAACCTTTAAGCACCTTCACACCGTCGTACCAATCGTCTTGAAGTTCGCCTGCCCCCCAAGTAGAGCTTCCAAGAATAAGAGCGTCATACTCGTTTACAAGGTCTTCAGTCAAAGCAGTTACTTCGAAAACGTTGCTGCTATCTACTCCCAACTTATCTGCTATTCTGTTAGCCAAGTCTTCAGTTGTTCCGGTTGTCGAACCGTAAAAAATTCCAATCTTACTCATAATTATTTCTTTTTAGTTTATTAGATGATGCAAAAGTATATATTGATTAGGTACAAAAAAATCACTATTTATAATGGTATTTACATAGTTCTACTAACAACAAATAGTGATTCTTGACAAAAATAAATAGTCATAAATGAGTAGATAAGTAAAATATTATAAAATACCTATGAATAGTGATTGTTTGTAAGCAAAAAAACTTGTTTCTTTGCAAGATAGGAAAAAAGAATTGTCAAAAAGATAGTATTTATTAAATGAAGAGTTTTCAAAAATATAAAGATAACGATAAGATGGTAGACCTTATTAGAGATAACTACTCATTATTACAAGTGATGAGCAGATTTGGTTTACCTCTTGGGTTTGGAGATAAGACTGTAAGAGAAGTATGTGAGCAAAACGGAGTGGACTGTAATACGTTTCTGATTGTTGTAAACTTCTTAGACGCTGGATATTCAAGAGCTGAGGACTGTGATAAAGTTATCTCTATCCCATCTCTTATGAATTACTTGAAACAATCACACGTGTATTTCTTAGAACTATGCTTACCCGCAATAAGAGAAAAACTTATTGAGGCACTAGGCAATACAACAGATGAAGTTTCAATATTGATACTCCGATTCTTTGATGAATACACTAAAGAAGTCAGAAAACATATGGACTACGAAGATGTAACAGTGTTCAAGTACGTGGATAAACTTATATCAGGCGAAGTTCCTAAAGAATATCAAATTACAACATTCTCAAAACACCACGATTTAGTAGGCGAAAAACTTGCAGAGCTAAAGAATATTATAATAAAATACTGCCCTGCTGGAGTCAATGAGAACCTATTAAACAGCGTGTTGTTCGACATCTATGACTGTGAGAAAGCATTAGAGTCGCACTGTATGGTAGAGGATTACCTTTTCGTTCCAACCATACTAAAGTTAGAAAGGGAGAAAATAGGAAATGAGAAATAATGAAATAATACGCATTGCCATTGCAGAAAGCTCATTGATAGTTAGAAGTGGTCTTGCGGCTACCCTTAAACGATTGCCAAACATTAAAGTGCAACCGATAGAGGTAATATCTACTGAGGCATTAAACGACTTTGTTAAAGCCCAAAACATAGATATGATTATAGTAAACCCTTGTTTTGACGGATACTTTGACTTATCAAAATTCAAAGACGAGGTTAATACCAAAGGAATAAAACTTATAGCAATAGTAACATCGTTTATGGACACTTCGATATACAACAAATATGACGAAGTGATTTCGATATACGACAACATAAACGTGATACAAAGCAAAATACAAGGTCAGCAAGAAGAAGATGAAAAAGAAAAAAGCGAGGAAGGAGAAGAACAAGAAACGCTTTCGCAAAGAGAAAAAGAAGTGATGATTTGCATAGTGAAGGGACTGACTAACAAAGAAATTGCTGAAAAGCTTTATATATCTATTCACACGGTTATTACTCACAGAAGAAACATAAGCAAGAAGTTAGAGATACACACAGTAGCAGGACTTACGATATATGCCATTGTCAATAAGCTAGTGAGTCTTGACGAAGTGAATATAAGTTAGAAATATAGTCAATAATAGTTCATTCTTTTGTTGCATAATAATATGGTTAATACTAATTTTGCAACGAAAAGATTGAGTGTAATTATAATGATATATAAAGATATTGCTTTGTTTATATTATGATTGTAAACAAAGATAGGTGTTTTTAGGTTTTAGGTAAATAAGAAAAAGTTTTTAAGGGTATTTGAAACAAGAAGAGCCAAATGGGCTTTTCTTGATTAGATGAGTGGGAAGGCTAAACAGGCTAACCTGCTTTTTTTGTTTTATATAGGTTAGGTTGAAAACATGGTATACTGAATAACGAAAAGAAATAACAATCAGAAACAGATAAATGGATACTACTCGCAGACAAACAGTATCATACAGACGACTTAAACCAGCACGAACGTACACAAATAGATACAAAACATTAGTCTATACTAAATAAAAATGCCACGAGAAGTATCTACTACCTCGTGGCAAACTATTATATATTTGTATGAAAACTATATACAGTGTGTTTGTAGACTATATACAATCAACTTG
>JAUMWZ010000077.1 GCA_030529405.1 Bacteroides sp.
TAGGACTCCGCCTTGTTTGTTTTGCGTTAAGCATTTCACGCAGTTAAATCGTCAGTTTCTTATACTTGTTTGAGCGAAGCGAGTTTATAAGAAACCGATTTAACCAGTGAAATGTAGCTAAACAAACTAAGCGGGATTTTTTGCTCCTTTTGTATCGACAAAAGGAGATAAGAATAAGTTATGAAAAGAAGAATAAGCAAGACAAAAGGAGATGAAGAGAAGGTCTGAAAAGAAGAACATATAGGACAAAAGTAAAGGTTATAAAGATGTAAATAGACTATAATAAAAAGCCACTTTCTAATTTATATACAACTCACTTATAAACCATATATTATTTAGAAATAAACCATATACAGTTCATAAGTCAGCTGTATATGGTTTACTTTGCGGTGGAGATAGGCTTTTGAGTAGTAAACGTATGTCTTACGACGAAAGAAGTATTGTTTTGGGTAGAATTATCTACCACCTTTTAGAAAACAAAATGTGACTAACCTCATTATTGTATATATGTAGGCTTAGCTTTAGCATAACTTTGTTGTTTACTTGTTTTTTTTATTTACTTTTGCACAGACTTATGTATGTTGTGCATAAATTAAGGCTATGGGAGTTTCAAGAACACGCACTAAACTAATTGATGTTGCTCGTCAGCTTTTTGCTAAAATGGGAGTGGAAAACACGACTATGAATGATATAGCAAGAGAGTCGATGAAAGGCAGACGTACGCTTTACACTTACTTCAAGAGTAAGGAAGAAGTGTATATGGCGGTTGTACAAACCGAACTCAGAATCTTATCTGACAAGATGAGGGAGGTGGTTGCACGCGACATATCTCCAGATAAGAAGATAATGGAGATGATATTTACCAAGCTGGGGTTGATAAAGTCTATAGTTATGCGTAATGGTAGCTTGAAAGCCGACTTCTTTAACGATATACGTAAGGTTAAGGCTGCCAGAAAACAGTTTGATAAAGTAGAGATAGGACTGTTTAAGAGTGTGTTGGAAGAAGGCATAGAGAAAGGAGTGTTCAATGTAGACAACACAGAGCTTGTGGCACAGTTGATGCACTACTGCATAAAGGGCATTGAGGTGCCATATATATTAGGGCGCATAGGTCCACAAATGACAGATGCAGAGAGGAATAAGTATATAGAACGACTTATCTTCGGAGCACTGCAAAGAAAAGAATAAAGAGTTTGTAAATTCATTATATATAGTTTGATTGTAAACGATATATAGTCTACTCGTAAACTGTATATAGTTTATAATAGCAATATATAAGGCAGAAAATAATACTAAATAACATTATTGTAACATGAAACAACTTGAAGGAAAAACAGCCATAGTAACTGGTGCTGCAAGAGGCATTGGTAAGGCAATAGCTATTAAGTTTGCATCTGAAGGAGCTAACGTAGCATTCACTGATTTGAAGATTGACGAAGTGGCAAACGAAACACTTAAAGAACTTGAGGCTCTTGGTGTTAAGACTAAAGCATACGCTTCTAACGCGGCAGACTTTGCAGATACTGCAGCTGTAGTTAAGCAAATACACGAAGACTTTGGTAGCATAGATATACTTGTAAACAATGCTGGTATCACAAGAGATGGTCTTATGATGCGTATGTCTGAACAACAATGGGATATGGTAATAAACGTAAACCTAAAATCGGCTTTCAACTTTGTTCATGCTTGTACTCCTATCATGATGCGTCAAAGAAGTGGTAGCATAATAAATATGGCTTCTGTTGTCGGAGTTCATGGTAATGCAGGTCAGTCAAACTACTCAGCTTCAAAGGCAGGTATGATTGGTTTGGCTAAATCTATAGCACAAGAACTAGGGTCAAGAGGCGTTCGTGCAAATGCAATTGCTCCTGGATTTATAGAAACAGACATGACAGCTGCCTTGCCAGAAGAAGTAAAGAAAGAGTGGGCTAACAAGATTCCATTGCGTAGAGGTGGAACACCAGAAGATGTGGCAAACGTAGCTACTTTCTTAGCATCAGATATGTCGTCTTACGTATCAGGACAAGTGATACAAGTAGACGGCGGAATGAACATGTAGACTGTATTATATGACCGTTCTTTACGAAGACAATCATGTAATAATTGTAAATAAGTCGTCGTCTGAAATAGTTCAGGCTGACAAGACTGGAGATACTCCTCTTTCGGAAATGGTAAAAGCATTTCTGAAAGAGAAGTATAACAAACAGGGTAATGTATATATAGGTGTCACGCATAGGCTAGACAGACCGGTTAGCGGAATCGTTGTTTTTGCCAAAACAAGTAAAGCACTTGCGAGGCTAAACGATATGTTTGCCAAGAAAGACATAAAGAAAACATACTGGGCTATTGTGTGTAAGATGCCACCTCAAGAAGAAGGGCAGTTGATAAACTATTTGGTTAAGAACGAAAAGCAAAACAAAAGCTATGCTTATGATAAAGAGGTGCCAAATAGTAAGAAGTCTATACTGAACTATAAACTTATCGGTAAGTCAGACAGATATTATCTGTTAGAGATAGATTTACAAACAGGCAGACATCATCAGATAAGATGCCAGTTGGCAAAGATAGGTTGTGTTATCAAAGGCGACCTTAAATATGGTGCAGATAGGTCTAACAAAGACGGTAGTATTTCACTACATGCACGCAGTATAAGTTTCGTACACCCCGTTTCTAAGAAAGAGATAAACGTAGTTGCGCCTTGTCCGAACGATGAGTTGTGGAACTACTTCTGTAAAAACTAAAACAGTCTATCAGAGCTAATAGCTTGATAGACTGTTTTTCTTTATCCTCTTATAAGGCATAGTTTATGCTGTTGCGTGCTGTTTTCTGTTTATTGCTTGTGTCGGTAGTATATTCTGTTTTCTGAAACTATTCCTATACTCTCCCAAAACCATATATTAGCCTTTTCTATGCTGTGTATTCTTCTTTTCTGAACTGTATATGCTCTACTTCTAAACCATATATAATCGGTTTTCAAACCATATATGGTTTACTTTCAAATTGTATATGCTTTGCAATCGCTTTGTAAACAGTGCCTTATTTTTCCTTGATAGAATTGCTTTCTAGCATATAATGGTTGTGTTTATCCCACTCTACTAATTTTTCTTAGTCTGTCTTCGTCTAGAATCTTGATTTTCTTTCCGTCTATTGCAATTATTCTTTCCTTTGCAAAGAGTGTTAGCGTTCTTGTTGCGTTCGATGCGGTCATGTTTGATAGACTTGCCAAATCTTCTCTCGAAAGATATATGCTCAATGTGTATCCATCTTCTTCTAGTCCATAGTTTTCGCGTAAGAATATTAGCGACTCTGCCAGTCTGCCTCTGATGTGTTTTTGTGTTAGGTTTACTGTTCTTTCGTCCGATATACCTAAATCGACAGACAAGCGTTTGATGAAAAACACTGCAACGTCATTGTTCTCTTTTATAAGGCTTTCGATGGTTGTCATTGGTATCATGCAGATAACTGACGATTCGCAAGCCGCTGCATCTGTTACAAATGTTTCGTTTGCAAAGTATGCTCGGTAGCCAAAAAACTCTTTTGGCTTTATCATTCTTATTATCTGACTTCTTCCACCAACTCCAGCTTTGTGAATTTTTATTTTACCTCTGATAGGACATAACAAGTGTGTGGGGCTTTCGCCTTCAAGATATACAACTTCATGCTTCTTGAACTCTTGCAGAGTGAACGAGTCCATAATTCTCTCTTTTTGTTCGTCTGTGAGTAGTTCTAGCATATCTTTGAGTATCTCTGATACTTCGTTTGTTTTTATTTTTACCATAACTCTTGTGTCCTTTATTGTTACTAGAAACTTATTCAACACTTGTTGTCAAACAGTGTTATTAAGTTGGTTTATCTATTTCTTATGGCAAAAATATAAATAAAAACTAATAATAAAATTTTAATAGTAAATAAAACAAATCTATTTATCTATTAAATGCGTATTATCTGCTTTTTAGTGCTGTTGCAAACCATATATAGCTGACAAATCAAGTGTATATTGTTTGCTTTTTCACTATATATAGTTTAGATGCAAACTGTATATGGTTGTTTTTTCATCAGATATTGATGTCGTCTTAGATTGAGAATGTTCAAGAAAATATTGTTCACTCTTTATTAAGCGGCAAAAAAAGGTTATATTTACAGCGGACAACTGTTGGCGGGCTTTCCTATGTCTGTTTATAGTTGGGTTATAGAACTGTTTGAAGAAATGAAAAAACAAAATATAAAGGCTGTTTTCTTTGATATGGACGGTGTTCTGTTTGACTCTATGAAAAATCATTCAGAGGCTTGGCACAAGGTAATGAAAGATAATGGCTTTACGCTTAGTAGGGAAGAGGCATATATGCATGAAGGTCGCACGGCATCTTCTACAATAAATATTGTGTGCAACCGTGAACTAAATCGTAACGCTACTGATGAGGAAGTTAAGCGAATATACGAACAGAAAACAAATGTGTTCAACTCTCTGCCAGAGGCTAAACAGATTTCAGGTGTGTATGACTTGCTTAAAAGGGTGAAAAAAGACGGAATGAAGATTGTGCTTGTAACAGGCTCGGGGCAAAGGGCACTGCTTGACAGGTTGGAAAAGAACTTCCCGTCGATGTTTACTAAAGAATTGATGGTAACAGCATACGATGTTAAGAACGGAAAACCTAATCCTGAACCTTATCTTACAGCTTTGTCTAAAGCAGAAGTGAAACCCGATGAGGCGATAGTGATAGAGAATGCACCGCTTGGGGTAGAGTCATCGAGCAAGGCAGGTATATTTACTATTGCCGTAAACACAGGGCCATTGCCAAACGAAGTGTTGATAAACTCAGGCGCAGACAAGCTATATAGCAATATGCACGAGCTTACTAGAGCATGGGATAATGATGAACTTTCTTTGTAACACAACGAGATAAATATTTGAAATAATGTTCAATTCTTTTGGAAATATACTTAGGCTGACCTCATTTGGCGAATCACACGGCAAAGCAGTGGGCGGAGTTATTGACGGATTTCCTGCAGGAATAGAAATAGACGAAGATTTTGTTCAGTCGGAATTAAACCGTCGTCGCCCTGGACAATCTAAGATATCCACTCCAAGAAAAGAGGCAGATAAGGTTGAGTTTCTATCAGGAATATACGATGGCAAATCAACTGGCTGTCCGATAGCTTTTGTTGTGTGGAACGACAACTTTCATTCATCGGACTATGATAATCTGAAAGACGTGTACAGACCATCACACGCTGACTATACCTATGATGTTAAGTATGGAATACGTGACCATAGAGGAGGCGGACGCTCATCTGCTCGCGAAACAGTGAGCCGTGTTGTGGGTGGAGCCTTAGCAAAGATTGCACTCAAGCAGTTAGGGATATGCGTCAGAGCCTATACATCGCAGATTGGCAAAGTAAGTATAACTGACAACTACACTATATATGATTTAGAAGTCAGTGAACTTAACTTTGTACGTTGTCCAGATATGGTTAAGGCAAAGGAAATGGAAGACCTTGTTTTACAGCTAAAAGGCAAAGGAGATACAGTAGGCGGAGTTGTCAGCTGTGTCATATCTGGTTGCCCCGTAGGATTAGGTGAGCCTGTGTACGGAAAATTGCATGCTGCACTTGCAAACGGTATGATGAGCATAAATGCAGCAAAAGGATTTCAGTACGGAACGGGCTTTAGTCAGATGGAAAAGATTGGTTCTGAAGCGAACGATGAATTCTATAATAACAATGGAAAAATAGACTGCCGTAGCAATAACTCTGGAGGAATACAAGGAGGAATAAGCAATGGCAAAGACATATACTTTAAGGTTGCCTTTAAGCCAATAGCCACTTTGTTGCAAGAACAAAACACTGTGAACACAAACGGAGAAGAAGTAGTTCTTAAAGCAAGAGGCAGACACGACACAACAGTAGTGCCAAGAGCCGTGCCAATAGTAGAGGCTATGGCGGCAATGACAATATTAGACTTTTATTTAATAAACAAAACCACAATATTATGAGTAACACAATCAGAAAGTATATTGCAGACAACGAATCTGTGATGTTAGAACAACTGTTCAGTTTGATAAGAATACCGAGCATAAGTGCAAAGCCTACCGAGCATGGGCAAGATATGATTAAATGTGCAAACCGTTGGAAAGAGTTGCTAC
This sequence comes from Bacteroides sp., assembly GCA_030529405.1. Lineage (GTDB taxonomy): Bacteria > Bacteroidota > Bacteroidia > Bacteroidales > Bacteroidaceae > JAUMWZ01. The sequence goes on from JAUMWZ010000077.1 coordinate 6,144, forward strand.
TTGAAGCTGGTGTAGACCGAGCAGAAGTAATGCCTTCAAAAGGAAATCCAATAGTTTTTGCGGAGAAGATAGTAAATCCAAGTGCAAAAACTGTTCTTGTATATGCACACTATGATGTTATGCCAGCAGAACCTTTTGAACTTTGGAAGAGCAATCCGTTTGAACCAGAGGTAAGAGAAGACCATATATGGGCAAGAGGTGCTGATGATGACAAAGGACAATCGTTCATACAAGTAAAGGCGTTTGAATATTTGGTGAAGAACAACCTATTAAAAAGCAATGTGAAGTTCATATTTGAGGGGGAAGAAGAGATTGGTTCGCCAAGTCTTGAAGACTTCTGTACCGAGCATAAAGATATGCTTAAAGCAGACGTTATACTTGTTTCCGACACAAGTATGCTATCACCAGACCTTCCTTCTTTGACTACTGGTCTTAGAGGTCTTGCTTATTGGCAAGTAGAAGTTACTGGTCCAGACCGTGATTTGCACTCAGGACACTTCGGAGGTGCAGTTGAAAATCCTATAAACGCTCTTTGTTCTATCATCGGACAGCTTAAAGATGAGAACGGAAGAATAACTGTTCCTCACTTCTATGACGATGTTGAAGAAGTATCTAAGGAAGAAAGAGAGATGATTGCACAGATACCTTTCGATGAAGAAAAGTATAAAAAATCTATCGACATAGATGATGTTAGTGGCGAAGTGGGCTACAGTACCATTGAAAGAAACAGCTGTCGCCCTTCGTTTGATGTTTGCGGAATATGGGGAGGATATACAGGCGAGGGAGCAAAGACTGTTCTTCCGTCTAAAGCCTATGCTAAGATTTCTTGCCGTTTAGTTGCAAATCAAGACCATCATAAAATATCTGACTTGGTGGCAGAGCATATTAAGAAGATAGCACCTAAAGGTGTGAGAGTTGTTGTTAAGCCTATGCACGGCGGACAAGGATATGTTTGCCCTATAACTCACCCTGCATACAAGGCTGCAGAGATAGGATTTGAAAAGGCATTTGGTAAGAAGCCACTTCCAGTTAGACGTGGTGGAAGTATTCCTATTATAGCAACTTTCGAGAAAGTCTTAGGACTCAAGACCATACTTATGGGATTTGGCTTAGAGTCTAATGCTATCCACTCTCCTAACGAAAACTTCTCTCTAGATATTTTCCGTAAAGGTATTGAGGCGGTAATAGAGTTCCACAACGAATATGCTAAAGTGAAATAATCAATACAGTGCACTCCTCACGAGGGAGTGCACTTTTTCTTTATTCTAAATCATATATAACTGATAAAACAATCATATATAACTGACTTATAAACTATATACAGTTTGTATGTCAGTTGTATATAACTTAAAAAGT
>JAUMWZ010000078.1:0-2191 GCA_030529405.1 Bacteroides sp.
ATTATATTTATACCTTTGCCGTATATTAGATGACGTATGATTTTATGATAATAGATGAAAGAGATTGCAGAGAAAGTATAGTCAAAGACATAGCCAAGAAGATGATGATTGCAGCAAGAACTGCTCCTAAAACACGTGGTAGTGACCTTGTGGAGATAAAGATAGTAGATGGCGAAGATATCAAACATATTTCTGACGCAATGTTTGATTTGGCTAAAAACGGAGGATTACATTTTCTTGAAAGAGATGCAGAGAACATACTCAAAGCACAATGTATATTGCTTGTCGGAGTGAGAGAGCAAACCATGGCACTTAACTGTGGTTACTGCGGAAGCAATACTTGTTCAGAAAAACCAACAAACGTGCCTTGCACAATGAATGCCATAGACGTGGGAATTGCCTTAGGTTCTGCTTGCGCCACAGCATCAGATTTGAGGGTAGACACTCGCATTATGTTTTCAGTAGGAAGTGTAGTTATGAGAATGGGAATAATGGGAACAGACTGCAAGATGGTGTATGCAATACCTGTTAGCGCATCTTCAAAGAACCCTTTCTTTGATAGAGTGGTCAAGAAATAATAATACATTAGACAATCATAATAAAACAATATAAGTATGAAGCAAAAACAAATTCTACCAGCAGAATGGTACGACCAAAGTGCAGTGCAACTTACTTGGCCACACGAGCATACAGACTGGGCATATATGCTTAAAGAAGTAGAAGAATGTTTCATAAACATTGCAAGAGAAATTTCACTAAGACAAACACTTATAATAGCCACTCCAAACACTAAGCACGTAAAGAAACTGTTGCGAGATAACGGTATAAAGACCGAAAACATAATACTGTTTGAAGTAGAAACAAACGATACATGGGCGAGAGATCATGGTGCTATAACTACAATAAATGAAGAAGGAGAGGCTGTAATAAACGACTTTACCTTTAATGGCTGGGGAATGAAGTTTGCGTCTAACTATGACAACCTAATAACAAGAGAAATGGTTAAAGCCAATGTCATAAAAGGAGAATACAAAAACAACCTTGGCTTTGTTCTTGAAGGTGGCAGTATAGAGAGCGATGGTAAAGGAACAATACTCACAACAAAAGAGTGTTTGATGTCTGACAACAGAAATGAACACATGAGTAAACAAGAAATAGAGCAAGTTCTTGCAGACACTTTGGGAGCAAAGAGAACACTTTGGTTAGAGAATGGCTATCTTGCCGGCGACGACACAGATAGTCATGTAGACACATTGGCTAGACTTTGCGATGAAAACACAATTGCTTACGTAAAATGCTATAATGAGCAAGACGAACATTTCACTGCACTCAACGAGATGGAAAAGGAGTTGTTACAAATGACCAAAGAAGACGGAACTCCTTATAGGCTTATACCTCTGCCGTTACCAGATAAGATTGAGTTTGATGGCGAAAGACTACCTGCAACCTATGCAAACTTCCTTATCATGAACGGTGCAGTTTTAGTACCTACATACAATCAACCTTCTAACGACAAGATAGCAATAGAAAGATTGCAAGAAGTATTTACTGACAGAGAAGTTATAGGTATAGATTGTAATGCACTGATAAAACAACACGGCTCACTTCACTGTGTTACAATGCAGTATCCTAAAGAAGTGATTTGTAAATAATACTGATTTTCAAAGAAAAACGAATATACAATGGCAAAGAAAACTATAAAGGTTGGATTGATTCAACAAAGCAACACGGACAACGTAAAGAACAACATGGATAAACTTGCAAAGAACATTGAAGAATGTGCTAACTCAGGTGCGGAGTTGGTAGTATTGCAAGAACTTCATAACTCACTATATTTCTGCCAAACGGAAGATACAAATATGTTCGACCTTGCAGAGACAATACCAGGAGAATCAACTGAGTTTTACAGCGAGTTGGCTAAAAAACACAACATAGTACTTGTTACATCACTGTTTGAGAAACGTGCAGCAGGACTTTATCACAACACATCTGTTGTGTTTGATAAAGATGGTTCGTGTGCAGGTAAATATAGAAAGATGCACATTCCAGATGACCCTGCCTACTATGAGAAGTTCTATTTCACTCCGGGCGACTTAGGTTTTGAACCTATACAAACATCTTTGGGAAAGTTGGGTGTTCTTGTTTGTTGGGACCAATGGTATCCTGAAGCAGCAAGACTTATGGCACTTCG
>JAUMWZ010000078.1:2291-7428 GCA_030529405.1 Bacteroides sp.
GAAATAATAGCTCAAGCAGGAAACACTAAAGAAGAAAATATGATTGTAGAGATAGATATGCAAAGGTCTGAAAATGTTAGAAGGTGGTGGCCTTTCTTGCGCGACAGAAGAATAGATATGTATCAAAACATCGTAAAAAGGTTCATAGACTAACAATATATAGCTGACTTGCAAAGTATATATAAACTAGAAACAAACTATATATAGTTTAGAAGTCAGCCATATATAGTTTGAAACGCAGGTCTTAATAATACATAATAGGGGGAAGGTAGTATCAAAAAGATAAAGATAATAGCTCGTTGGATAGTAGTCATCTGCTTAGTTATATACATAGGGACTATTATTTTGCTGAAAATACCGTCAGTGCAACAACATATAAGTAATGTTGTTGCAGACGGCATATCTAAAGAACTACAGTCAGAAGTAAGCATAAGCAAGATAGAGTTAGCTCCGTTCAACAGAGTTATACTTGACGATGTTATGCTAAAAGACAGAACGGGCAAAGATATGCTCAAAGTGCCACGAGTGTCTGCTACATTCAATCTGTTGGCAATATTAAAAGGAAAAATACATATAAATAGTGTACAGATATTTGGTGCGCAGTTTACTTTGTATAAAAATACTCCCGAATCGGAAAACAATTTTGACTTTGTACTTCAAACGCTTGCAAGACGAAAGACAAATGATGAGCAGTTGCCTATCGACCTAAGAATAAACTCTCTCATTATAAGAAGATGTAAACTAAACTATGATGTTCTTTCAGAAAAAGAAACAGAAGGTGTATTCAACAAAAACCACATATCTCTAGAGAACATTGTAGGAAATATATCTCTAAAAGTTTTTCAACCAGACAGCATAAACCTTAATATCAAGAGGTTGTCTGTTGATGAGCTGTACTCTGGCTTTAGCCTTAATCAGATGGAAATGAAGGTAAAAGCAAATAAAAAACAGATGAACATCTCAGACTTGAAAGTTAAACTGCCAAACAGTGATATAAAAACAGAAAAGATAAGAATATCATATCAGAGTTTGGATTCGCTATACTCCTTGAAAGGAAATATAGACTACATTTTCAATCTTAGAAACAGTAAAATCACGCTTAAAGATATCTCTCCTTTTATTCCTATATTTAGTCATATCAATACACCTTTATATCTGACCACAAACATAAAAGGTAACGAAAACAAAGTTGAATGTCAGGAGTTCAAGATAAATGACCTCACAAAAGATACATATATATCTGCACAAGCAAGAATAGAAAATTTCAAGAAACCATATATATATGGTAAGGTAAACAAATTGAGAGTTACCTCGAAAGGTATTAGTCTGTTAGACGAAGCATACTTAGGATTATACAATACAGTAAAGCAACTTGGAGATATAAACTTCACAGGTGAAATAGAAGGAGAGCTGTATGACATTAGAGCAAACGGACAATTAAAAAGCTCAATAGGGGATATTGATACAAATATAAAGGTTGGTTTCAGCAGAGATACAAAAGAGATTAGATACAAAGGAAAAATAGAAGCCAACGAGTTAGATTTAGGTAAACTTCTAAACCAAAGCAACTTAGGAAAAACAGTATTAAGCATTGAGACGGACGGAAAATATATTACCAAACAGATTGTAGAAGGAAAGATAAAAGGAAATATAAAGAGTATAGTGTTCAATAAATACACTTACAATAATATAAACTTAGATGGAAATCTGTCTAAAAATAAGTTTGCAGGAAAAGTAATTATAGACGACGAGAATGGTAAGTTAGATTTTCACGGAAATATAGACCTAAACAAGAGCATTCCTAAGTTTGACTTCAGTGCAAAGTTTTACGATGTAGACCTAAAAAGAATAAACATTACAGACAAAGAAACTAATATAGCCCTAAACATAAAGGCTGATTTTGAAGGTAAGTCAATAAAAGATATGCTTGGAGTAATTGATATTGACAGCCTTAGAATTAAGACTAAAGAAGTAGATCATAAGATAGACAACATACACATAGCTTCTGTTAAACAAGATGATAATAGAAAGAAGATAACAGTTAAGTCAGATTTTATTGATGCCAAACTATCGGGAATTTTTGATTATACCACACTGCAAAACAGCATACAGAATATAATAAATCAGTACGTACCAAGTCTTGTGCCAAATGTAAGTAAAAAGTACAGCGAAAACGACTTTACTCTGAATGCTAAGTTAAAGAATACAGAGTTTATATCTGATATTTTCAATCTGCCATTCAAACTATATAATGGATTCAATGTAGACTGTTCAATAAACGACAAAGATAATTCTATAAACCTGGAAGCTAATGTTTCAAGTATGACTTATGACAGTCATAACATAGAGAATGGTACTGTTTTAATAAACACATTAAACAATTCGCTTACAACTAAGGCTTATTTTTCTAATAAAAGAGATGATAAGTACATTAACTTCTATATTGACAATAGAGCAATAAATGACACTATTCACTCACAAATAGGTTGGGGAAACGATGAATCAACAACATATAGTGGGCAGATAATACTTGACACAAAGTTCAAACGAAGTGATGACAGCAAGAGTGTAAGAACAGAGATAGACATATATCCAACAGACATCATACTATATGACACAGTTTGGAACATTGCTAAATCAAACATTGTGATAGAGCAAAACACTATCAACATAGACAGCTTTAAGATACACAACAAAGACAAACAACACATTACCATAAATGGTAGGGTGTCTGACAACAAAACAGACAGTATAAAGGCACAACTTAAAGACGTAAACATCGAATACATATTTGAGTTGCTAAATCTGAAAAACAGTGTTGATTTTTCGGGCAGTGCTTCTGGAGATGCAAATGTTATTGACTTGTTTTCTAAACCATATATAACTGCAAACTTATTTGTTAAGAATTTAGCTCTAAACAAAGAAGAGTTTGGAAACTCCAGAGTAAGAGGATATTGGGACGATGAAAAGAAAGGAATAAGATTAGATGCAGACATAGACGTTGAAAACAGCAAGAGCAGTGTGTCGGGATATATATATCCGCTAAAGGGAAATTCGGGAATAGATATAGAAATAAAAGCAGACAAACTGAATGTAGGCTTCCTTCAATTCTATATGAAAGACATTGCTAAACGTGTCAATGGTAGAGCAAGCGGTAAGGTCAGACTATACGGAGGATTTGATGAACTAAATCTGAAAGGGAGTGCTTATGCAGATGCAAGTATGTATTTTGACATTCTGAACACAACATATAATATCAAAGACAGCATAAAGCTATCGTCAAACGGAATTATACTTGACAAGTGCAACGTGTATGATATAAATAACAACCACGCTATTATAGATGGAAAGTTGTCATTCAAGCATTTCAGAGATTTCAGTTATCTGATAAACGTAAAAACAAGCAATGTTTTACTGCTAGACATACCTCAAAGCGACCTAGCATCTATGTATGGAACAATATATGGTACAGGAACTGGAGTTATACGAGGCAATGATAGGGAAGGAGTTAATATTGATGTAGATATGCAAAGTGCAGGAAAAACTCACTTCACATATAATATTAACAGCATAACAAGTGCTGCCGAAAACAACTTTATTAAGTATGTAGACTCAACACCAAATAGAAGAAAAAATAAAGCCCAAAAAGAAAACCCAGCAAATACTATAGGAAACATAACAGGAGATGTAAAACTGAATATAAAAGCCAACATCACTGAAGATGCGAAGATGAGCCTTATACTCGACAATAACCTAGATAATTCTATCAGCTGTAGTGGAAATGGGAACATACAGATATTATTCCACAATAAGAATGGGGTCAAAATACTCGGAGATTATAACATTCTCAAAGGCAAATACAACCTCTCTTTACAGGACGTTATACACAAGAGTTTCGATATTGAAGAAGGAAGTAAGGTTAGTTTCGAGGGGAATCCGCTGGACGCACTTATGAGTGTGAAGTCTTCTTATATAGTAAATTCTGTTTCACTAAGAGATATTATCCCTGACGGAGGAGATGTTGTATCTCACCCATCAGTAAAGGTAAAATGCATAGTAAACGTAAATGGAACTATAAACTCACCAAATCTGTCGTTCAACATAGAGCTTCCAAACGATAGAGATGAACTTCAGACACTCGTTAAAAACCATATCAGCACGCCAGAAGAGATGCAAACACAGGTTCTTTTCCTATTATCTACCGGAAAATTCTATGTAGTAGGGGAGAACAATATTGACAACAGAAACTCAGTTATTATGTCGTCACTGCTATCGTCTGCCATATCTGGAAAGCTAAATAACACTATTTCTCGTATGTTGAATTCAACAAACTGGTCGCTTGGAACCAATATTAGCACTGGAAGTAAGGGGTGGACAGATGTTGAAATAGAAGGACTTATATCTGGCTCATTGCTAAATAACAGAATACTTATAAATGGTAATATTGGCTATAGAGATAACCCAACAAAGTCAGACAATATGATAGGGGATTTCGAACTAGAATATCTGTTCACAAAGTCAGGAGTGTGGAGAGGCAGATACTTCAACAAAACAAACGACAGATATTTCACAAAGACAGACCTAAGAACAACAGGTATAGGCTTGATGTATAAGAAAGACTTTGACAAATGGCTTGACTTTCTGTTTTGGAGAAACTGGAGAAAGAAGAATAAACAGAAGAAATCAAATTAAAAATAATATTCTGTGAAATAGAGAATTACTTAATTATTAGTCAAGAACATATAATATCACGGAGCATACTCACAAATTCATTCTTGTATATATAACAATATATTCCCAAAACTCTATAACGTGCTAAAATAGGCTTCAAAAGAAATTAAAGACAACTCCAATATCCATTTCAAATATTCCTAGGAGAGATTACATGTAATTCAAATAGCAATTGAAAATATCACAAAGAGGGATTACATCTAATCCAAATGTTAATTAAAAATACCACAAGGAGAGATTGCATATAATTCAAAAAGTAATAACAAATATCACAAAGAGGATTATCAATAACTCCAAGTAAAGCTAATCGATAAATTAAGGAGGGAGAAAACAGATATTTCCACATTATAATATTAAACATAATTTATATTATTCGCAAAAGCAGAATGGATTTATTTAGAGCTAT
>JAUMWZ010000079.1 GCA_030529405.1 Bacteroides sp.
AAAACAAACTGTAAACGAGTTTGTAGCATATGTACATCTGTGTTGAGAGGATTTGTTCTACCCGTGGTTTTAGAATAAGAGTATCTTAAACGCCAAGTAGTATATTTTGTTATGTAATAGTTTAGTGTTGCAGAGTAGTCGTTCATTATTCCGCCCTTTATGCCAGCCACATCGTCGTTAAGGTCGCTATAAGTATATCCTAAGGTAAGCTCTAACGACTTCGGAGCCATAGCCGATATACCACTATCCCAACGTGAATAGACATAGTCATCGCCAAGCAACATTCCTCTAAGCAAAGCATATCCGCCCACAGCTGTATAGTCGTAGATACCTTTTTCACGATGTATTCTGCCATAGTAGTATTGTGTTTCAAAGGCTACTCTCTTATATGCCAAACATAGCTCAGGGGTAAATTTGAACATATTAACAGCGTTTGAAACAACAGCATTCTGAGCTTCAATCTTAGAAACCTTAGTCGGGAAATGAGTTGTAAGCACAAAGCTGCTATGTCTTAACGCCTCGTCTTTGTGGTATTCGGGAGTGTCGAAACCAGCAGATACACCTAGGTGGAAAATCTTTCCGTCTTTGTAGAAAGGACGATATACAAATCTACCCATAAGACCAAAGCCTTGCTTGCCAGCTTCGTTTGTTACTCTCTTCATAGCTTCTTTCTCGGCATAAAGGCTAAACGTTGTGTGAAACTTTTCTGGACTAAACACGAACATAGCACCCAACAAACGAGAGGTAAAGAAAGGTTCATTTATCACTGGCTCAATCATGGTTGTCTTCATAGCCGAACGTGTTGCACTTTGAAGTCCATATTGATGTTCGAAATAACCAAGCCTGATGAAGGAATTGTCATTAAAGCCATGCTCAACATATATATCTTTCAAAGAAATCTTTCCATAAGCATAGCCTATATCAACCTTAGCTTTGTAGTCCTTATGTTTAAGCTGTATTCCCATACGGACATCTGGCATAGTAACTCCGTTGGTAAAGCCCAAATCTCCATTACTGAATATGGCTCCGTCAAAGAGTATTCTGCCAGTAGGCACAACTTGAACATTTTGCGAATTGGCTGTTGCTACTGAAAACGTTAGCAAAAGCAACAAGGCTGACAGTTTCTTTAGCATAGTTATGTGGTTTATTTTTAACTGGTTACTATTTTTATCTTATTTTGCAAGACAACTGTATACAGTCTATATGAAAATCATATATAACCTAGTTGCAAACTGTATATAGTCTGCACACAAAAAAATACAGATATCACAGAAACAAAATATATCACGCCACAAAGGTATATATAATTACCAAGAGCACTCTATAATTCCACCGCCTATTAGCAATTTATCTTTATAGAAGGCAATAGCTTGCCCTGGCGCAACAGCAGTAAGTGGTTCGTTCAAATCGACCTGCAATTTGCCATCGGCACACATAGATACACTCGCCGTATTGTATTGCTTGCGATAGCGCAGTTTAACTTCCACTTTAGGGTCGTTAAAGAGCAACTTCTGGCTGACTATATTGGTATCGGTAAGTAATATATGGAGTTTCTCTAATGATTGTAATGAAGAAAGCACAATCTTGTTGCTTTGGGGGCAAATGTCTTTAACAAACAGAGGACGATTGAGATTTACGCCAAGTCCACGACGCTGACCTATGGTATAAAAAGGATAGCCCTCGTGAGTGGAGATAATATTGCCAGCCTCATCAACAAACTTACCTTTAGGATAAAGAGAATGATAGTCAATGCCTTGACTTAGCATACGTTCCTTGATGAAAGTTCTATAGTCGTTCGGACAGAAACATACGCCAATACTGTCTTTCTTCTTAGCCACACGCTGAAATCCCCTACTCTCTGCCCAAGAACGTGCTTCGCTTTTCAGCATATCGCCCATAGGCAACAGCATACGAGATATTACATCTTGCGTAAGCCCCCATAGAAAGAAAGTTTGATCCTTATCTTCGTCTTTAGCCGATGTTATATAGTAAGTGCCGTCAATGACCACAGTGCGCATATAATGTCCGGTAGAAACGTATTTAGCCCCTTCTTCATCGGCAAGTTGAATGAGAAGAGGCCACTTGAGTTTGTTGTTGCATATTGTGCAAGGAACAGGAGTGCGACCAGAGAGATACTCGTTCACGAAGTAATCGACTATGAGTGTTTCAAACTCGGAACGTGCATCATGGACAAAGTGCTTAATGCCTAATCTGGAGGCGAGAGATATTGCATCAGAAATGTGGGATTGTGTTTCTTCAGAATCGTGAAAAAGAAAAGTCACTCCTACAACATCATATCCCATATCAAGTAACTTCATTGCAGCAACAGAACTATCTGTACCGCCACTCATACCAAGCAAAACCTTCTTATTATTCATAATAGAACTTTGCATAAACAAAAAAGGGCAAGCCAACAAATAAGTTAGCTTGCCCCATCAATCATTATCTCTTACTGCTTAGTTAGTATTGATTTATATTTTTCAGCATCGTTAAGCAACGACACAGCCTCTAACACCTCATTGTCTGTTTTAAGATTCAACTTTATGCCACCCTTTTGGAAATAATATCGAACAATAATCTCTAACTCGATAGCTCTCTTTATATCTTTCTTAAAGTAGTCTAAGTCTTTATCCATGTTATGCTTCAACTTCTCGGCAAGAGCGTTAAACTCTTTTTCAGAGTTATCCATATATCCCTCAAGTTTAGCTATATCTCTAAGCGCATTAAGCATCTTTTCGCTCTGAAGGTCGTATGTGAAGTTAGTGTTCTTAACATAAGCCTTAAACTCATCATACTCTTTGTCGGTCAATTCAAACTTATCTGGCTCGGCAACCTTGTCGTGTTTAAGCGCATATTGAGTACCATAGTTGAAAATAACATTCTTAATTATGAGGTTTATCAATATGTTTGGAATTTTCTCTTGTTCAATCTTAACATCCGGAGTGATGCCACCCTTATCCAAAACCTTACGTCCGCCTTCTGTATAGAATACTTTAGCTAAGCTGTCGGGCGTTTGAGTTACATTTCCGTTTTCATCTTTGTTTTTATATTCAACAGATTGAACGCATCTGCCACTTGGAATATAATACTTGGCAGTTGTTATCTTCATGTTCGCACCATAAGGTAGTCGTCTTGTTGTTTGAACTAGACCTTTACCATAACTCTTACTTCCCATTATCACGGCTCTATCATAATCTTGCAGAGCACCAGATACTATTTCAGAGGCAGATGCAGACGCTCCGTTAATCAACACAACGATAGGAATCTCAAGGTCAAGCGGAAGACTTATTGTTTTATACACACTCTCTGCCAGCTTAATCTTTCCCTTTGTGGTTAAAACAACCTTATCTTTAGGAGTGAAGAAGTTTACAATATTTACTGCCTCATGCATAAGTCCGCCTCCATTGTTTCTCAAGTCTATGATTAAAGACTTAGCCCCTTGTCTTTTCAGCTCAAGAAATGCTTTCTTAAACTCCTTAGACGGTGTGCCAGTAAAAGACGTTAAGCTGATATATCCCACTCCCTTATCGTCAATAATAGCACTATAAGGAACTAAAGGATGTTGAATTGTTTCTCTTGTGATATTGAAAGTCATCGGTGTCATACCACCCTCTGCATTAGGACGCTCTATCTCTAGCACGAAACTAGTTCCCACCTTACCTTTCAACATTTCTGTAACCTTATCGCTGGTTTTATCTTTGGTTTCTACACCATCAACTTTAATAATCACATCTCCAGCTTTCAACCCTGCTTTTGAAGAAGGAGTATTCTCGAAAGGCTCTTTTATAACTGTTCTTTTTATTTCCGAATCGTAAGAAATAAGAGAGCCAATGCCGCCAAAACTACCCTTTAGCAGTTGTTCAAACTCGCTTGTTTTTTCCTCCGGATAATACTCGTTATAGGGGTCAAGCGAAGAAAACATCTTGTCAATACCTGTTTTGACTGTCTTGTCTATATCTATTGTATCCACATAAAACAGCTCCAACTCTTTCACGATACTGCTGAATATATCCAAGTTTTTAGCCACTTCAAAGTTTCTGTTCTTCACAGACTGAGAACTAAGCAACACCAAAGTTGCAACAAGAAGAACTGCAAAAACAACAGTATACTTCTTTATCTTATTTACGTTCTTCATCATATTATTCATATTTATGTAACACCACACCTAATTATTCATTAGATATAGCATCTATTTTTTGTTTTATTTCTTCCCAAACAGTGTCGGGTAAAGTTGTTCCTACAACACCTATCACGTTAGAAGCGAGCAATGAACCTATCTTAGCACACTTCTCCAAAGAATATCCGCAAGTCATTCCATACATAAACCCTGCAGCATAATAATCTCCAGCGCCAGTAGTGTCAATAACATCTTTCACATCAACAGCCTCAACTTCTAACACATCTGTACCCTTCCTTACATAAGAACCTCTTGAGCCTAGCTTTACCACGGCAATACTGCATTTACCTCCAAGAACTTCTAAAGCTCCCTTTCCACTTTTGCCTGAGAAGGCTTTAGCCTCTTCCTCATTAGCAAAAACAACATCTACATATTTATTTATCAGCAACTGAAACAGATCTTTGTTTTCATTCACAATATTATAGCTAGCCATATCCAAACACACTTGCATACCGATAGACTTAGCTATCTCCATTGCACGTATAATCAAATCGTGGTCTTGAACTAAATATCCCTCTATAAATAAATACGAATACCCTTTGAAAGATTCCGATGATATTTCTTCCGGCATAATATCTGACGAGGCACCCAAACATGTTCCAAAGGTTCTCTCTCCATCGGCACTAATAAGAGTAAGCGCAACGCCCGAACTCTTATCAGACGATTTGAGCATACGGTCTTCCACACCAGAACTTTTAAGCCTTTGTTTGAAGAAATTACCCATATCATCGCTACCCACCTTGCCAACAAATCCCACAGTTGCACCTAAATGAGATAGCGCAAATATGGCATTAGCAGCAGAGCCACCTGTAGAAAGTTGATTATCTAAACCGCACAGTGCCTCCTCTATGTCGCTCCTTTTCTTATCGTCAATAAGCTGCATACTTCCCTTAGGAAGCCCCAACTTTTCAAGTACCGAATCATTACCTAGCCTATACAAAGCATCAACAAGCGCATTCCCCAGCCCTATAATTTTATCCATCTCGTTTATTTTTCTGCAAATATATTGCATATTTCAAAATATCCTATTATTTTTGCACCGCATTTAGGGATTAAATCATTCTTCCTTAGCTCAGTCGGTTAGAGCATCTGACTGTTAATCAGAGGGTCCTTGGTTCAAGTCCAAGAGGAAGAGCAACCACTAAATGCAAACATTCTTCCTTAGCTCAGTCGGTTAGAGCATCTGACTGTTAATCAGAGGGTCCTTGGTTCAAGTCCAAGAGGAAGAGCAAAGCGGAGGTTAGCAAACAGCTAATCTCCGCTTTTTATTTATCTAGAAGTTTTATCATGGAACTACATAAAAGACTCTATTGGAAAAGAGAAGACCACCAATTACTGCTTTTTCACCATTCATATACTTCCTCTCTACCTCAATACAAAGAGAGGTTTCTTCCTCATCACAAGAAAACTTATAGTCTTTAGGCCTCTTATTACCGGAAAATTTAACCTGATGCACAACCTCATCTCTATTATTCTTAATTATAACCTTTAGATATTTGAGATCTTCACACTTGGGGCTATTACCTTTCCATATTATAAGATACTCATCATCAAGAGACTCTGAAAGGTCAACTTCAAGCTTAGATATTTTACTAACCTCATAAACTACTTTTCTTAACTGTTGTGTCCTTGTTTTTAATCCATCACCAAAAACCTTATAAATACAGAAAGAAACTATATCATCAAGACTAAGCAACTTGACGTTAATTAACACACAGGAGTCTAATAACGACAGCTTAATAAGTTTACTTATATTATCTCTACTGTTTTTAGACCTAACCTCATACACTAAAAACAATTCATCTTTTAAACCCCATCCTGAAAAAAAGACAGGAATCTCTTTATAAAAAAAAGGTTCTCTAACAATTATATCTTGACCAATAAGTTTAACTGAATTTATTTCTATAGGATATTTCTTATCTTTATAATAATATCTCTTACTTATGTATATATCTATATAAGGATTTTTTTTGTAATGAATAAGTATTTTTGTTTCTTTATTCAGATAATCAAGCGAGAGATTAGTAGTTTCTATTAGACTAGTTTTATTATAAACATCCACACTAACATCGACATGAGAGAACTCATCAAAGACAGAGTCTAACACTTTTACTTTAATTTCTTTATAATATAAATATGTCTCTAAGGATAATAGAATACTATTAGAAAAAGACAGCATAGGATCAGTTTTAATTTCAAAAGCTCCTAAAGAGTTCTCTGATGTGTTAGAAAACAAAAAAACTACCTGATAATAATAACTAGCATCAATAAATTCCTCACAAGACCAAGAAATATTTTTCTCTAACCCAAAAGCTTCACTAAGGATAAAAGAAGTTATAAACCCATCACTCTTTGAATTAGCAACTTTCTTATTTTTGAGAAATATGGAAGCACCACCTTTCTTTCTATCCCACACAAAAACTTCTACAGATACAAGATTCTTATCAACTGAAAAATCATAATCTAGCTTAAACTTCACAGTCCTTCTTCTAAACAAGTTCCCTAAAGGTGTTTTTGAAACATATTTTTTGGGGTTACAACGCATTTTCTCACCTATATTCCAAAGATTGCCATTTGGACAGAAAGTCCTAACTATTGATGTCCTTTGAGAATAATCCACTTCTAATTTCTTCCCTACTGATATTTCTTCATTCTTAAGAGAGATCCTTAGGGAGAGATCAAGAAATGTAAGATTGTCTGAGTTAAGAACTTTGGAAATAAGATTTTCCATATCTCCTTCACAAGTCTCTTTCTTCTTATCAATTGAAATGTTGAATAATTCTTTTATGATTTTATGTTTAAAATCCTGAACAACCTCATCTACTCTTTTTTTTTCTTCATCAGATTCTACTAGGAAAAAAACATCTATTTTAACATCCCCTTTCTCAACCATTTGCTTAAAAACATCTTCAAGCTCAAAAGAAAGATCAACCCCTACTTTATATTTAAAAGTAACGCCTAACTTTATTACTTCACTAGCAGTTCTTTGGCAGGCATTCAGGTCAGCAGAAATCCTCATTCTCACAGAAGGTGATAGGCAATTATATTTCAAGTTATACAATACACCTATAAAACTAGAACCACCAGAATTCAATGAAGAAAAGATTATCTCAGTTCCATTCTTATCAAATAAAACATTAAATATTCCCTCAAGTTTGCTAGAACCTAAGTTTGGCTTATTACTACCCAAAACAGAAGTAACTAAACTATCCCTTTTCCCTGGAGTCTTACTACTTG